>VGCE01000003.1 GCA_016870155.1 Actinomycetota bacterium
CGTTGTGTAGTCCTGCGCGAAGTCGGCCATGGCGTCGTCGAACTGCGTGCCGGTGCCGAGGTAGCCGGCGATCACGCCGGCATCTCCCGACCGGGCGTGGGCTTGTGCGAGCGTGCCTCCGCAGAGGCCGGCGTAGTCGGCGAGGATGCCCGCCGACATCGCGGCCACGTCAGCCGACCCCTTCATGTCGCGCAGCTGGCGCACGTAGAACTGCTTCCGGTTGATGCCGGTATACCACCCCAGGAAGATGTCGCTGGCCGCCTGCATGAGGCGCTGGCCCTCCACCACGCGCTGCCCCTGGTGGGGGTACGGGCTCGCGCCCGCGTGCGGCGCCAGCACTGATGCCCGTGCCTCCTTCATCTGCAGGAAGAGCGGGTCGCCGGTGTCACGCCCGATCAGCAGCGCGATGCGGGCGTCGGTGCCCACCGACCCCACGCCAACCACCTTGCGCGCGGTATCTGCGAACTCGTAGCGGTCGAAGAGCCGCTTGCGGTCGTCCGACAGCGTGTCGCGGTAGCGGCCGCTGATGATCTTCACGGTCTCGTCCAGGGGCCGCTCCAGCGCCACGTGGCGCACCAGCGGCGGCTGGTCCTTGATGCGCACGTGCCCGCCCTTGGTCTCGGTGCCGAGCTTCATGAGGGCCTGCAGGTTGCCGCGCTTCTCGGTCTTGCTGACGCTCGCGCTGAAGGCCGTGCGACGCCTCGGATCACCGATGAGGGCCTCGATCCCCGCCATGTCCACCCGGGCGTACCAGATGTCGAGGTTGGTCATCGCCGACAGCGCGTCCATGCGGGTGCGGTAGGCGCTCATGGCCGCGCGCACGGCCACGCGGGCCTCCTTGGCCGAGAACCCGTTGTCGTGGGCGGCCACGTAGATGCTGGCGGCCAGGCGCTTGGTGTCCCATTCGAAGGGCGCCTCGAGGGTCTCGTCGAAGTCGTTGACGTCGAACACCAGGTTGCGCTCGGGCGTGCCGTAGACGCCGAAGTTGAGCAGGTGGCAGTCACCGCAGCACTGCACGCGGATGCCCGTGGTGGGCTGGCCGACGATGTCGCGGGCCATCACGGCGGCGGATCCCCTGAGGAAGGTGAGCGGCGACACCGACATGCGCCCGTACCGGATGGGCACGAGCTCGGCGATGCGCACCTTGTCCTGCGCGGCCAGCACCTTGAGCGGGTCGAACCGCCGTGCGGGCGGCGTGAACCCGGCGAGGGCCGACCGGGGGATGACCTTGCGCAGCGCGCGGCCTGCGGCGCGGCGCTCGGCGGGGGTGGGTGGCATGGGGATGCTCATGCCCGAAACGTAGCGGCCCCGCCCCGGATTGCCCGGAGCGGGGCTGCGGGACCTGCGAATGCCACCGGCGCTACTTGCTGCCGCCGCCTTCGATGAGGGCCTGGCGGCTGGTCGAGTCGGGCGTGACCATCGCGGCCACCATGTCGCCGTTGATCTCGGCCACGATGATGTCGCCCACCTCGTCGTGCGACGAGCTGAACAGCCCGCGGCGCACCATGGCGTCCGCCGCGTTGTGGTTGTCCTCGGTGGGCGTGAGGTAGTGGATCGACGCGGCCTTGTAGCGGTGGATGAGGAACAGGTGCATGAGCGTCATGAGGCGCTTGCGGCGCAGGCTGAGGTCGAACGTGTTCTGGTCACGCACCGACAGGAACACGCGGCCCGCGCGGTCCTCCATGACGTTGAAGACGATGTTCGCCGCCTTCTCGCCGGATCCGTTGGAGATGGACAGCTCGAGGATCTCCGACCCCGGGCTGTGCGGGCGCAGCGACACCGCGAGGTCGTCGCTGATGCCGTTGTGCTCCCTCCAGGGGCCGATCCACTCGGCCAGCACCTTTGGCGGCACCTCGGTCTGCATCAGGTGCTGGTGCTGGGTGCTGCCCGCGCCCATGGCCTTGGTGGTGGCTGTCTGGCCGGTGATGGCCGCCAGGGCGGCGTCGCCGCGCGGGCCACCCACCAGGGTCTGCGGGGTGCGGTAGGGCGACTCCAGCAGGCGGAAGCGGCGCTGCAGGCGCGCCAGCGCGAGCATGCCGTCCTCCTTGAGGGAGTGCGAGAACTCCTCGGCGGCGAGGCCGTCGATCTGGTGGCCGCCGTAGGTGATGAAGTTGAAGACGAAGCCCATCTTCCCGATCTCCGCCGGGAAGGCCCGCATCTCGTCGTCGTCCATGCCGGTGGTGTCCCAGTTGAACGACGGCGACAGGTTGTACGCCAGCATCTGGTCGGGGTAGACGGCGTGGATGGCGTCGGCGAACTCCTTGGCGTCCGCCAGGTCGGGCGTCTTGGTCTCCATCCAGAGGATGTCGGCGTAGGGCGCCACGGCCAGCGACTTCGCCAGCGCGTACGGGATGCCGCCGCGGATCTGGAAGTAGCCCTCGGGCGTCTTTGCCAGATCGGCGCTCCAGTCCACCTCGATGCCCATCTCGCGGGCCTTCTGGCGGATCTGGTACCAGCCGGCGCGGTGCGAGAAGTCGTTCCAGTCGTCGACGGTCATGCCGACGTCCATGCCCTCGTCGGCGCGGAACTGAATGGCCTCGGCCACGGCCTCAGCCAGCGTCGAGAGCTTGGCGCCGGCCTCCCACTCGGCGAGGAACGCGTCGGCCGCCGCGTCGAGGGTGTCCTCGGGCAGGGCGTCCGGGTCGGCCAGGTGGGCCGTGGCGATGTCGGCCACCTCGGCGGCCACGCCCGAGCCCTGCAGCCAGGCGTCAGCCTCGGCCTGCTCCTCGGCCGGCACTGCATACAGCAGGTGGCCGTTGAGCTCCTCGATGCCGGCGTCGTGCAGCTGCTTGATGACGCCCAGGAACCCCGCGCGGTACGCCGGCACCGCGGTGCCGTTCACGCCCAGGATGAACGGCTGGTCGCGCTCGTCGCCACAGCCGTCCAGCAGGTTGGCGGCCTCGGCGTCGGTGCGGCACACGACGATGCCGGGCACCTCCATGACGTCCAACTGGAATCGGGCCGACGACGCGCGCTTGATCTGCTCGTCGCTGGGCACCAGCACCTTGCCGCCCTGGTGGCCGCACTTCTTGGCGCCGGGCTTCTGGTCCTCGATGTGGTAGCCGGGCACGCCCACCTCGACGAAGCGCCGCACGAGGTTGCGCACGTGGGCGTCGCCGCCGTGACCGGTGTCGGCGTCGGCGATGATGAACGGGCGGAAGTCCACCTCGGGGGTGGCCTCGCGCTCGGCCGCGCTCATGTGGGCGCGCATGTAGGTCTGGTTCTTGTCGGCCGTCAGCAGCGCGCGCACGATGGCCGCGGCCTCATCCGGCACCTGCGAGAGCGGGTACGACGCCAGGTCCGGGCCCGGATCCTCGTTGATGGACCCCTTGGCGCTGGTGGCCCAGCCGCCGAGGTAGATGCCCTCGATGCCGGCGCGCTTCTGGGCTACCGCCTGGCCGGGGGAGTACGGCCCGTAGGTGGTGATCGACTTGCCCTCGCTGAACAGCTCGCGCAGGCGGGCGTAGAAGCCCTCCGCGGCCTCGCGGGCCACGGTGTAGTCCTGGGCGATGGTGCCCTTCTGCTCGGCGACCATGCGCGCGGAGTAAATGCGGTTGATGTCCGCGAAGCGCGGGGACTGCATGTACTCCTGGGTCTTGTGGACCTCGGCGTCGAATGCCGACATGAACCTTCCTTGTCTGTGGACTGCTGGGGACCGGGCATTCTAAGCAGGGTCCGGACTGCGGAGGCCTTCCGGCACGCCGCAGCCCCGGAGGGTGGGTCGGGAAAGGGTCTTATGTCCCGGAGCGCCCACGAGTATGCCGTCGCGACCCGGCGCGTACGATCGGCGCGCGCCCCGTACGTGCCCCCATGGAGGTCTATCGCATGCGCACGTCCCTCATCGCCCTCGCCGCCGCCGGCGCCATCGCAGTCTTTCCCGCTGCCGCGCTCGGCGGCGTGGCCGTCGATCTGGGCATCCGGTCCAAGCAGCTCCTTCCGATGAAGATCGGCACGCCCACCGCCACGCTCACCACCGGTGGCAGCGTGGTGAAGGTGGTGGTGTAGATCACCGCCACCGGCAACCAGGGCGTCAGCAAGCCCGTGGAGCTCGAGGTCTGCGCGCCGTGGGCTGCGAGGATGCCAGCGTGTCGGTGAAGGGCAACGGCGCGAAGAAGGGCACCGTCAACTTCATGCTCACCAGTACCGTGCAGGGCCCGGTGGAGGTGTCGCTGCAGATGACCGCCCAGACCCAGGCGTTCCGCACCGTGCTGAAGACCGCCACGGTGACGGCGTCGTAGTGATCGACCTCGCGCTCGGCGCGTTGCGTTCCGCCGCGGGGCTCGGGGTCGCCGGCAACTTCGCCGGCCACCTCGAGCAGGCGGGCGAGGCCGCCGACTTCGCCAACGTGGTTCCGACGACGACGGAGGCGCCCAAGGGAATTTTCCCCTGGTACGTGCCGGGGCGCGACGGCCAACTGGGGGTGTTCCCCGTCACGCACGACCTGCTGGTGCTGCCCGACCAACCGGGGGTGGACCTGCAGATCGAGCCCGAGGTGGGGCTCATCGCGCGGCTGGGCTACGACGCCCGGGGCCGCGTCGAGGCCATCGTGCCCGAGGCCGTCGCCGCGTGGAACGACTGCAGCATCCGTCGCGAGGGCGCCCGCAAGATCAGCGACAAGAAGAACTGGGGCCCGGCGTCGAAGGGCGTGGCCGCGCGAGGGTTCGCGGTGCGCGATATCGACCCGGCCGGCGGCCTGGCGGGCCTGCGCATCGCGTCGTTCGTGCGGCGCGGGGGAGAGGCGCATGAGTACGGCGTGGACAGCCCCGCGGCCAGCTACTCGTATGCGGGCAGCACGCTCATCGACTGGATGATCGACCGCCTGCGCGAGCAGGAGGGATCAGACGACACCCCGCTCGAGCCGGTGGGCGACTATCTCGCGGCCGCGGGATACCCGGGCAGCACGCTCATCGGCATCGGCGCCACCCGCTACACGCCGTTCGGCGAGAGCACCTACCTGGTGGCTGGCGACGAGAGCATCGTCGTGGTGTACGACGAGCGCGCCTCCTCGCCCGCCCGCGTGCGCGATGCGGTGCTGGCGGGCGAGGAGGACTCCCTCGATCGTGCCTCGCTGCTGGTGCAGCGAGTGGAGGTCAGCGGCAGGCCTTGACACCGAGGCCCTTGGCGAGCTCCTCGCGCACGGCCGCGGGCACCGAGCCGTCGCGGATCACCTCGATGGTCTCGTTCGCCTCGCCCGGGTCGGCGGCGAACTGCGAATAGTTGACGGCCCCGCGCGCCTCGTCGATGTGGTGCTGCACCGCCCACGACGTGGGGGCCATCCCGGGCAGGAACCCGATGCGCACGCCGAAGACGATGGCGAGGATCACCAGCACCAGGGCGATGACGGCGATGACCCAGTGGCGTCGGAGTGCGGACAGGCGGGTGCGGATGGCGTTCATGCCCCGACGCTGGCGAGCGAGGCGTACTATGACCTCTTTACCCGACCTGGAGGATCACCGTGAGACGACTCCCTGCCCTCGCCGTTTCCGGCGCCGTCGCGCTCGGCATCGCGGCCACCCCGGCCCTCACCGCTCCGAAGGCCAACAAGGCCAGCGCCGCGCAGCTGGCCGCCATGGCCAAGGCGGTGCAGAGCTCGCCCGTGGCCGGCATGAACGAGGTGCCCACCTCCAACTACGCCGTGCGCAACGGCATGGTGTACGCGGGGTCGTCGTACTGGGGGAAGGTGTCCATCGCCAGCAAGTCCGACACCTTCCAGGGCGCCACCGCCGTGCTGGTGCGCCCGGCCGGCGGCTCGGCATGGACCGTGGTGGACGTCGGCACATCCGACACCGGCTGCTGGGTGGCGCCCGTGGGCGTGGCCGCGGCCTTCAAGCTGGGTGGGGCCACCTGCGGCATCGGCGATGGCTACATGGCCGCCCCGCAGAGCCTCAAGAACCCCACGCTCACCGGGTACCAGCTCACCATGCGGTTCTTCAACTACCTCAACCCGCAGAACCAGTCGAAGCTCGAGGCCTTCCTCGCCGATGGCTTCCTCATCCAGCGCGCCAACAACACCGCTGCGAACAAGGCCGCCTACCTGGCGAACCACCCCACCTACAACGACGCGGTGTTGCGGGTGGACAACGCCAACTATGGCGACGGCCTGCTCACCGTTGGCGGAGTGAACTGGCAGACCACGGTGCCCAACACCTACGTGCCGGTGCTCTACACCTACGCATGGGTGGACGGCGCCTGGCAGCTGCTGTCGTTCGCGCGGTTCGCGCCCTCGGCCACGCTGCCGCCGCCCGCGACCAGCTAGCGCGGTCACTTCGCATCGGCGCGGAGGCGGTCACCCGCGAGGTGGCCGTCTCCGCCGCCCGGCGTCAGGTGGCGCCGCGCGCCCGCGCGTGCTTGCATGGCGGGCCGCGCTGGCGCGCCACCTGCATAAGCGGAGTGCGTGCGCCGCATAAGCCATACTCAGGACGCATGCCCGACCGCAATCCGTTCCCCTTCACGCCCGCCGAGGCGGAGGACCTCACCGCCGACGAGATCGTCGCCGCGGCCATCACGGCGTTCCACCCGCGCATGGCCATCGCGTGCTCGTTCCAGCAGGAGGAGGCCGTGATCCTCGACATGGCGTTCGCGGTGCGGCCCGACGTGCGCGTGTTCGCGCTCGACACGGGCTTCCTCTTCCCCGAGACCTACGCCACCTGGCGGGCCTACGAGGATCGCTACGGCATCACCATCGAGGCCTACCGCGGGCCGAGCCCCGAGGAGCAGGCGGCCGAGTACGGCGACCGCCTGTGGGAGCGCGACCCCAACCAGTGCTGCGCCATCCGCAAGGTGGAGCCGCTCGGCCGCGCGCTGGCCGATCTCGACGGCTGGATCACCGGGCTTCGCCGCGACCAGGCGCCCACCCGCGCGGGCACGCGCAAGGTGGAGTTCGACGAGGCCCGCGGCAACTGGAAGATCAGCCCGCTGGCCGACTGGACCGAGGACCAGGTGTGGGCGCGCATCCGCGAGCGCGACCTCATCGTGAACCCGCTTCACGCCCAGGGCTACGCCAGCATCGGCTGCACCTACTGCACCAAGCCGGGCACCGGCCGCGAGGGCCGCTGGGCGAACCTCGAGAAGACCGAGTGCGGCCTGCACCCTGCCGGGGGCCCCGCCCAGTGAGCACCATCACCGAACTCTCCACCCTCGACGTGCTCGAGGCCGAGGCCGTGCACATCATCCGCGAGTGCGCCGCCGAGTGCGAGCGCCCCGTGCTGCTGTTCAGCGGCGGCAAGGACAGCATCGTGCTGGCACATCTGGCCACCAAGGCCTTCGCGCCCGCCGGCCTGCCATTCCCGCTCATGCACGTGGATACCGGCCACAACTTTCCCGAGGTCATCGAGTACCGCGACTGGTACGTGGGCGAGATCGACGAGCGGCTGATCGTGGCGAGCGTGGAGGAGTCCATCGCACAGGGTCGCGTGCAGGACGAGACCGGACCGCGCGCCAGCCGCAACCGCCTGCAGACCACCACGCTGCTCGATGCCATCGCCGAGCACCAGTTCGACGCCTGCTTCGGCGGCGCCCGCCGCGACGAGGAGCGCGCCCGCGCGAAGGAGCGGGTGTTCAGCCACCGCGACATGTTCGGCCAGTGGGACCCCCGCAACCAGCGCCCCGAGCCCTGGTCGATCTACAACACCAAGCTGCGCAAGGGCGAGCACTTCCGGGTGTTCCCGCTCAGCAACTGGACCGAGATCGACATCTGGGCGTACATCCAGCGCGAGGGCCTGGCGCTGCCCAGCATCTACTTCTCGCACCAGCGTGAGGTGTTCGTGCGCGACGGCATGCTCATGGCGGCCGCCGACTTCGTGGAGCGGCTGCCCGGCGAGGAGGTGTTCACCGAGACCGTGCGCTTCCGCACCGTGGGTGACGCCACCTGCACCGCCTGCACGCTCAGCACCGCCGCCACGGTGGAGCAGGTGCTGGCCGAGACCCGCGAGAGCGACGTGAGCGAGCGGGGCGCCAGCCGCGCCGACGACAAGACCAGTGAGGCCGCCATGGAAGACCGCAAGCGCGGGGGCTACTTCTAGTGCCGGTCGAGAGCCCCATGCTGCATGCGGTGGCCGTGGGGTCGGTGGACGATGGCAAGAGCACGCTGATCGGTCGGCTGCTGTATGAGACCGGGCACCTCAACGCCGACGAGATCGCCCACGTGGAGGAGGCCTCGCGAAAGCGCGGCCGCAAGTTCCTCGACCTCGCGCTGCTCACCGACGGCCTTCGCGCCGAGCGCGAGCAGGGCATCACCATCGACGTGGCCTACCGGTCGTTCGACGCCCAGGGCAGGCGAATCCTGCTGGGCGACGCCCCCGGCCACGAGCAGTACACCCGCAACATGGTCACGGCCGCCGCGGGCGCCGACGTGGCGATCCTGCTGGTTGATGCCAAGAACGGCCTCACCTCGCAGACCCGCCGGCACCTGGCCATCTGCGCCATGCTCGGCGTGGAGGACGTCATCGCCTGCGTCAACAAGATCGACCTGGTCGACTACGACGAGGGGCGCTTCACCGAGCTCGCCGACGAGCTGATCGCCGCCTCGGCCGCGGTGGACGGCCCGCGCATCACGGCCATCCCGCTGTCGGCGCTCGAGGGCATCAACATCACCGAGCGATCGGACAAGCTCGCGTGGTACTCCGGTCCGACCGTGCTCGAGGTGCTGCACGACCTCGACCGGCTCATCGCGGAAGAGGCCTTCCGCATGCCCGTGCAGTGGGTGACCCGTCACGACGAGGGCGGCGCCGACATACGCGCGCTGGCCGGCCGCATCACCAGCGGCACGGTGCGCGTGGGGGATGAGATGGTGGCCCTGCCGAGCGGGAAGTCGTCGACCGTCACCGCCATCGACGTGCTGGGCGAGCATCGCGACCTGGCCAGCGCGCCGCTGAGCGTGGCGCTGCACCTGGCCACCGACATCGACGTGAGCCGCGGCGACGTGATCGCCCCGGTGGCCGAGCCGCCGCAGGTAGCCACGCGCGTGAAGGCCACCATCGCGTGGCTGGACGAGGCGCCCCTCACCGCCCCGGCGCGGCTCGAGGTGCGCCAGAGCGCCCGCCTTGTGCCGGCCATCGTGGAGCAGCTCCACGAGCGCCTCGACCTGGACGCCATGAAGCACGAGCAGGCCGACGCGCTGGAGGCCAACGACCTCGGCATCGCCACCCTCGTGCTGGCGCAGCCGCTGGCCGTGGAGCCCTACGCCACCAACCGTGAGATGGGCTCGCTGGTGCTGGTGGATCCGGGCAGCAATCGCACCGTGGGCGCCGTGATGGTGACCGAGGTCCTGGCGGCCTAGGTTTTTGACGCCGGGCGGAGTAGAAAGGCCCATGGGTTTCCCCCGCGCCTTTCGCATAGGCATCGCGTCCCTGGCCATCGCAGCGGCCACGGGGCTCACTGCGCTCGCGGGCGTGGCAGCAGCCGGTACCCCGGCACCATGGAAGATCACGGTGGTGAACAGCACCGGGCAGGACCCGGCGAAGGTGTTCGTGGCGCTGCCGAGCTCGGGAGCAGCGCCGACGAGCCCGTCGAGGTTGCCCGCCGGATTCGCAATGGACACCGCGTACGCGCTCGATCCCATCGGCGGGGCCACTCCCTGGGTGAGCGAGGGGAGCAACCGCTACTCGATCACGCTGAGCGGTCCGTGGAACTCGGGCACGATCCTCTACAGCCTCGGGCAGGGGTACGGCGCCAAGCCCACCGCCGGGCAGAACACCAGCCCGTATGACTTCTCGGAACTCACCGTCAACTCCAACGGGTCGCTGAACGGCGACATCTCATCGGTCGACCAGATCGGCGTGCCCGCACGCCTCTCCGTGCTCTCGCCCGGGCGCGTGCAGGCGCCCCGCGACGGATCCAGCCAGGCCGCAACCGAGTACGTCGGCTGCGTCAACTCCACCTGGAACCTGTTGCAGCGGTACGCGGGCAGCACTCCGCCGAACACCTTCCGCACCTCAGGCGGGCAGTTCCTCCAGTTGCTCGGCCCCTCGGCAGGTGGCGCGTGGACCAACTACCCGAGCTTCCAGACCTACGTCACCAATGTGGCGCGGGCCGGATTCACGGTAACCGGGAACTTCGCCGGCAGCACGAACGAGCTGGGCCCCGGTGGCCAGCCCTACAGGGTGCCACGCTCGACGTACGCCTACACCGGATCGCTCACGTCCGATGGCAACTGGATCAAGATCACGGGCAGCCTGAGCAGCCACTACCCGACCCCGATGGACATGTACGTGCCGATTGCCGAGATGTGGACCCACGATAACGCGGCGTGGCCCGGCGCGAGTGGCTACGGCGTGTACCGCCAGAATGGTCCGTACGTGCTGGTGGCACAGGGCGGCGCGCAGCCGTCGATGGGCGCGACGTACTTCTACTACACCGGCACCGGACCCGTTCCCCCGGGCCAACGGCCCGGATGGACGCCCGACAGTC
Source organism: Actinomycetota bacterium (assembly GCA_016870155.1). Taxonomy (GTDB): domain Bacteria; phylum Actinomycetota; class Thermoleophilia; order Miltoncostaeales; family Miltoncostaeaceae; genus SYFI01. Next base: position 10,408 of record VGCE01000003.1, read on the forward strand.
CGCCCGAAGGCGCGTACGCCAGCGACGCCAACGACCTCTACGGGTGGATCTACGGCGACCTCGTGGCGTCGTTCGCCATGGGCTACTGGGGCTCCAACTACGGCAGCAACTCCTCGGCGTGGAACACCAATGCCACCCCGCCCTGGGGCGTGGGTTCGGCCGGCGGCAAGGCCCCGTTTGCCGCCGCCTGGACCAACCCGTTTCCGGGCTACCCGCTGTTCAACGTCTACCAGGCGGCGGTTGACGCCACGGGCACCACGTACGGATCGCCCCTCAACGATCGCTTCACGCCGCCGGCATCCACGAGCCCCGAGATCGCGGTGACGCCGCCGCAGCCGCAGTCCGGCCCATACACCTGGCAGGTGGAGCTGCTCGCGCAGCAGGGGTGCGCACAGGCGCTGAGCGTGTCGCCGGCCAGCGGACCGGCATCGGGTGGCCAGCGGGTGACCATCACCGGGCGCAACTTCCACCAGGGCGCCACGGTGACGTTCGGCGGGGCGCCCGCCACCAACGTGCAGGTCATGCACAACCCCGCGACCTCGCTTGACACCATCACGGCCACCACGCCGAAGGCGCCTGCGGGCGGTTCGGTGAATGTGCGCGTGACCAACGCGTACGGGTCGAAGGCCCAGAACATCGATACCAGCGTGCTGTCCAACGCCTACGCCTACCCGGCAAGTGGCAGCGGCGGGCAAGCGGGTGGCCTCCCCGTGCCGCCTGGCGGCGTGGGCCTGGGCGCCGGCGTCTTCAAGTACCCCGGCGCGGGATGCTCCATCCGCGAGGTCGTGCGCGGCGTGATGCAGGCGAAGCCTGCGCGCGCTCCCAGGGTGACGGTGCCCTCGGGGGGCATCATGCAGCTTGCCGTGCGGGGGCTGCCCAAGAAGGCCGAGGCCTCGATCGACATCCAGATGAACGGCCAGTGGAAGTACATCGGGCGCGTGCGGTCGAATGCCGAGGGCGCGGCCGTGCTGCCGCGCTATGCGCAGACCACGCGCGGGCAGTCCACGCTCATCCGTGCGCGGGCGGGGAAGAAGGGCATGCGCTACCTGCGCACCATCGCGGGGCCGCCGCGCGATTGGGGCGGCAGGGCGCTGAGCCCGGTGGTCACGTCGTACCCGGTCGGCACCTGCCCGGTGCACTACGCCGCGGCGAGGAAGCCGGTGGCCGCTGCCCTGAGGAAGGCACCGGTGGCAGCGGTGCCGCTCGGCGGGATCACCGTGGTGCGGGTGCGGGGCCTCAAGCGCAACGAGAGCACGGGCATCGACGTGAAGGTCGGGTCGTCCTGGAGGTTCATCGGGCGCGTGAAGGCGGCGCGCAACGGACGGCTGGCCATGCCGCCCGTGGCGGTGAACCAGAGACAGCAGATGGTGCAGGTGCGCCTGCGCGGCGATCGCGAGACGCGCTACGTGAAGCTGCGGGCGTCGTAGCGCAGGCGAGCGCCTCGGCGGCGCGCGCCGGCTACCAGCGCCGCTTCACCCCGTAGGCATCCAGCCGCTCATCGGCCGAGATGAACACGGCATCCTCCACCAAGGCCTGGGCCATCAGCAGGCGGTCTGCTCGGCGCCCCAGGCGGGTCTCGTCGGTGGTGCCATCGAAGAGTTCCTGCAACCAGTCGGGCAGGGGCTCGAAGGGGTCTCCGATGTCCACCTGGCCTTTCCAGCTACCAAGGCAGTCGCTCATCGATGGGGTGTGGTCCTGCACGGGCACGATCCTCGCCACCGGCGTGCCGTTGCGCGTGATCGTGACCTCCTTTCCGTCGCGTGCGCGGTCGACGAGCTTCGAAAGGTTGGTCTTGGCCTCGTGCATTCCGACGCTGATCATCGTCGGCGCATAGTCACAGATCTAGTCCGCTTAGCCCGAAAAGCGCCTAGGGCGTGTGGCGCCTCTCCACCAGCAGGGTGAGACCCGCCACCACCGCGGCGGCCACCAGCCCCAGCAGCACCGGCACGTACCAGTTGCCGACGGCCGTGCCCAGTTCGGTGCTGTCCACGCCTGACGGCCATGGCCAAAGCACGCGGAATGACCCGATCATCAGGCCCGCCATGGCGGCCACCACCACGTCGTGGTGGTTCGTGAGCGACCAGTCGAGCAGCTGCGAGAACAGCGCCAGGCCCACGATGCAGCCCAAGGCGAACACCCCGAGCACGGGGAAGTCGCGCTCATCCACCGCGCTGATGACGAAGTCGTACATGCCCAGCATCAGGAGGAGGAACGACCCCGAGATGCCGGGCAGGATCATCGCGCAGATGGCGATCGCGCCCGCTCCGAATATCACCAGCCACGAGGGGTCGGCGATCGCCCCGCCCTTGAGGCCCAGCACGAAGAAGGTGATGACCGCCACCACGATGGCCACCACGATGGCGGTGGCGTTGGGCGTGCGGATCATGCGCCACGCCACCCACGCCGACGCGGCGACCAGGCCGCTAAAGAGGCCCGCCATGGCCTCGGGATGGTCGGCGAGCAGCGTGGAGATGACGCCTGCCAGCGTGAAGATGGCCACGCCGATGCCGATGATGAGGGGGAGGATGAGCACCCAGTCGATCGCGCGCAGCCTCTGGCCGGCCTCGCGGAATCGGAAGCGCAGCAGGTTGCCGAGAGCCCTGGAGGCCATGCTGATGGCGTGCACCAGGCGCTCGTAGATGCCCACGAGCACGGCGATGGTGCCGCCCGACACGCCGGGAACCACATCGGCCGAGCCCATCAGGAATCCGCGCAGGAAGTTGAGGATGGGGTCGATGCGCACCCCGGGTAACTGTAGCCACGCGCCAAGGGGTTAGCCGCTGGCGGTCGGCGCCGACCGCTCCGCGCTACCGGAATCGCCAGCTCCTGTCGTGGGTCGTGGCGGCCATTGAACCGCCACTGGAGTAGGCGCATCATGGACGCAGACCGGTCACCGACCGGCTGCCCGGTTGGCGGGCGAGCCCCGCCATCGGCGTTGATCCGTCGGGGCGATGGCAGGGGGTCGTCGCCCCGCCAGGGTTTAGACTCCCCGTCCGTGACCGCCTCTGCTGCCCACACGGCCCTCGACCCCTTGCTGCAGCCCGCCTTCCAGGTGGTTCTCAATCGCAACCCCGGCGAGGCCGAGTTTCACCAGGCCGTGCATGAGGTGCTGGGGAGCCTTGGCCCCGTGGTGGCCGGGCGGCCCGAGTTGATGGCGCACGCCGTCGTGGAGCGCATCTGCGAGCCCGAGCGGCAGATCATCTTCCGCGTGCCGTGGACCGACGACCAGGGGCGGGTGCACATCAACCGCGCCTTCCGGGTGGAGTTCAACAGTGCGCTCGGGCCCTACAAGGGCGGCACGAGGTTCCACCCCACGGTGTATGCGGGCGTCATCAAGTTCCTGAGCTTTGAGCAGATCTTCAAGAACGCCCTGACGGGCCTGCCCATCGGCGGCGGCAAGGGGGGGTCCGACTTCGACCCGCGCGGCCGCAGCGAGTGGGAAGTCATGCGCTTCTGCCAGTCGTTCATGACCGAGCTCTACCGCCACCTGGGCGAGAACACCGACGTCCCGGCCGGGGATATCGGCGTGGGCGAGCGCGAGATCGGATACCTGTTCGGGCAGTACCGGCGCATCACCAACCGGTACGAGTCGGGTGTGCTCACTGGCAAGCCACTCAGCATCGGTGGCACCTTGATGCGCAAGGAGGCCACCGGCTACGGCACCGTGGTGTTCACGCAGGAGATGCTGAGGACGCGCGGCACGTCGCTCGATGGCAAGCGCGTGGTGGTGTCGGGATCGGGCAACGTGGCCATCTACGCCGCCGAGAAGGCGCGCGACCTGGGCGCCCTGGTGGTCGCCTGCTCCGACTCCGGCGGGTACGTGCTGGACGAGGCCGGACTCGACCTGGACATGCTCAAGCAGGTGAAGGAGGTGGAGCGCGGCCGGGTGGGCGACTATGCCGAGCGTCGCCCCGGTGCCCGGCTGGTGCCCGGCGGCACGGTGTGGGACGTGCCATGCGACGTGGCGCTCCCCTGCGCCACCGAGAACGAGCTCGACGGCAACCACGCCCGCACCCTGGTGGGCAACGGCTGTACGGCGGTGGCCGAGGGCGCCAACATGCCATGCACGCCCGATGCCGTGGCGGTCTTTCGCGAGGCTGATGTGCTGTTCGCGCCGGGCAAGGCGGCCAACGCCGGCGGCGTGGCCACCTCGGCGCTAGAGATGCAGCAGAATGCTTCGCGCGACTCATGGACCTTCGCGCGCACCGAGGAGCGGCTGGAGGAGATCATGGTGGGCATCCATGAGCGCTGCGCCGCCACGGCCGAGGGGTTTGCGCGCCCCGGCGACTACGTGGCGGGGGCCAACATCGCGGGGTTCATCGCCGTGGCCGACGCCATGCTGGCGCAGGGGTTGGTCTAGGCGGCCACGCAGGCCGCGGGGTCCCGCGGTTCCGGTGCCGGCTCGCCCTGCACCTCGAGTTCCTCGATGAGCATCGCGATGCCCACGCGCATGGCCTCCCCGGCCTCCTCGCGTGTGTCCATCGAGACCGCCACCCCGTCGATATCGGGGCGGTAGGCGCCCCAGCTCCCATCAGCGCCGGACTCGTTGATGACCAGCTATTTCCTGATCACAGGTGGTCCTGTCCTGTTCGTCGTTGCATCGACGCCAGCATCCCGGCTTGCATGGCATGCGAGTTCCCGCCGGGCGTGCCGGCCCTCAGCGGGGAATCGGGCGTGCGTTCGGGTGCTCACACCGTGCGTGGGTGGGACACCTAGTCGAGCGCCTGGTAGTCGTCGGGCCCGATGCGGTACACGTAGAAGCGGCCGTCCTTGAGCTCGTGGTCCTTCGTGAACTCGATGTCCTGGCCCAGCACCGAATCCTTGATCTTCGTGGTGGGAAGCGCGGTCCACACGCCGTCGCGCGACGCCCGGCCGTCCTTGCAGGTGCGAAGCGCGGCCGTGGCCACCGCTTGCGTGGCGCTGAAGGCGGGCCCACCGAAGGTGGCGAGGCCACCGAACACCGCCTTGTAGAGGCGCAGCGCGCCGTCGCCGACGTCCGACTTGCGCAGGTCGGGCGTGAACGACACCACATATGCGCCCACGGGATTGAAGCGGTCGAGCACGAAGAGGGCGTCGCCGCCGATGAACGCCGGGTCGCGCCCCTTCTTCTTCATCTGCCGGACAATGCGCTGACCGGCGTCCGGGCTGGTGAGGGAGAGCACCACCACGTCGGTGTCGGTCGGGATCCTGTTGATCACGTCCGTGTAGTCCTTCGTGGCGACGGATATCTCCTGGCGCGTCACCGGCACCCCTGCCTTCTTCACGTACGCCTCCACGCCATCGGCGAGGCCGGTCGAATAAGGGTCGGGATTGTCGAGGATCGCCACCTTCTCGCCCTTGAGGTCATCCACCGCCACCCGGCCGATGGTGGGCGCCTGCACGGAGTCGTTTGCCACCACCCGGTAGAAGCCCTTGAGGTGGCCGTCGGTGAGGGCCACGTTGGTGGCCGAGGGTGATACGTAGGCGAGCCTCGCGGAGTCGAGGATCGGCCCCGCGGCCGCGACGAAGTTGGATGTATGCGGGCCCACCACGCCCACCACCTCGTCGTCGGCCGCCAGCGCCCGGGCGGCCGCCTTCACCTGCCGCACGCCCTTCGTGGAGTCCATGGGCTCGATCTGGAAGTCGGTGCCGTGCTCGCGGTTGAAGTTGTCGAGCGACACCCGGGCCCAGTTCATCTGGATGCCGTCGCTCTCGTCGGTGCCGGTGAACGGGGCGATCACGCCGATCTTGCCCGTGCACGCGGCGATGACGGCCCCGGCCCCGGTGCCGGTGCCCGGCGTGATGGAAGCGTCCGCACTTCCGGACGATCCGCAGCCCACGCCGATGGCCGCGAGGGCGGCGGCCCCTACGGCGCCGGTGAGCATGAGCGCGCGGCGCATCACCACATGAACACCAGTGCGATCAGGCACATGCTCAGCGTGCCGCCGCTCGCGGCCACCAGCGCCCGCTTGGCGTTTCGCGACTCGAACACGCCGCTCAGGCCGCCGGTGAGGAATGTGATGGTGAGCAGCGCCGCCAGCAGCTCGAGGGTGTGCGACTTCGCGAGCTCGGCATTCGCGAGCTCCAGCTGGGCCGCGGATTCATCGAGTGTGACCCGGGCATCGATAACCGACGATGGCGCCGACCACTCCGGGTTGGCTGCCGAGAACGGCGTGGGCGGTCGGTTGTCGGGCGCTTGGGCATCCCACCACCCGATGGCTCTGCGCGAGCCGCTGTCCATCATCGAGTACGCCATCGCCGCACGCTTGGCATTGCCCTCGTCCACCGCCTGCCGGTAGTCGAGGTACAGCGTGCGCTGGGTGTTGATGGACCGCTCGGCGTCCTGCGTCATGGTGTTGGCGTTGTTGGTGCTCTGCGTGGAGAGCGTGAAGTTCTCCACAGCGTGACCGTTCAGCACCGTGCCGCGCCAGGCGGTGATGCCCGCGACGATGGCGGCCACGCCGAGGATGACGGCGAGGCTGACGTTCCACCACGAATGCACGTGGGGCGCATTCAGGTCGTGACCATGCCCGTGGGCGTGGGGGGCGTGCTGCGCGGCGCTCATCTCCCTCAATAGTGCCGGATTCGCCCGCCCATTGGGTCGGCCCCCGCGTGAAAATCCGCGTAAGGTTTCTGTCGCATGAATCCTTGGCTCGCCGTCATCGTCATCGTCGTCTCCGCGGTCGTGATGATCGCGTTGATGTTGTTCCTGCGCAAGCAATCGCCGCCGGGCGGCCGCTTCGCCGATTCCGACCGCGCATCGGGGGTGTTCGGGTTCCTCGGCGCGGGCTTCGTGATTCTGCTCGGCTTCGTCATCTTCCTGAGCTTTGGCACGTACGAGTCGGCGGCGAGCCGGGCCGACGAGGAGGCTGCCGCGGTCGTGTCGCAGTTCCGCTCATCGGCCGACTTCGGAGGCGACCGCGCGCAGGCCGCCCAGGGCGAGCTGGTGTGTTATGCCCGCTCGGTGATCTCGCAGGAGTGGCCCGCCCTCAGCAAGGGCGAGCGCAGCCCCGTGACCGAGGACTGGACCGTGGCCCTCGACGACATCGGCGTGGAGGAGCAGGAGGCCACGAGCCCCGAGGTGGAACCGGTGAAGGCCTGGTGGGCTGCCACCAACGAACGCAACCTCGGCAGGTCGGGCCGGGTGCTCGTGGCCGAGGGGAAGATCCCCACCCTGCTCTGGGCCTTGCTGGTGATCGGCGCGATCCTCGTGGTCGGGTGGATCCTGCTCTACGCCGACCCCGAAGAGGGGTGGTTGGCCCAGGCATCGATGATGGGTGGCGTCACCGTGCTGGTGGTGGCAGCGCTACTCGCCGTGCAGGTACTGGCCGTGCCCTTCGCGGGCGAGAGCGGCAGTATCGATACAGGCAGCATGGAATACGCGCTGGTCCAGATGGACCAATTCGCCAAGGCCGAGGGCGTGCCGGTGGAGGCGCCATGCGACGCCGTCGGGGTTCCGTTCAAGAACTAGGGGCGGGGCTGCCCTCGTTCTGGCCGGACGACCCCGCACGATGGGCGCGGCAGGACTCGAACCTGCGGCGCGGAGATTATGGGTCCCCTGCGCCAACCAACTGAGCTACGCGCCCGCGGCCGCATTGTCGCTGATGGGCGGGCGCTGCGACCGGTGGCGGCGCACCGCATGGCACCGTGGTCGAGGCAGCCCGGCGTCGGCCGTTTGGATCGCGGAAACGACGGCTATAGGCTTTCGCTGTGGCTCGCCGAATCCGCCAGTTGACGGTGGTCGCCATCGGGGTTGCAGGCATGGCCGCCGCCGCCGGGGCCGCCCAGCCCCCGGTCGGAGCCGACGGCTTCGCACCCGCGTACTACTCCAACAGCGCGACCGTCACGCAGGCGCGCAGCCCTGAGGGCATGCGCTGGTACCTGTCCACCGACCAGCGCCAGATGGAGATGCAGTCGTACGTCTTCTTCGGGAACCTCATGACTAGGAGCGGCAGGCCGACGAGCTTTGCCTCGATGGTGCAGCGCCAGGACGGCCTGCTGCCGCAGGTGCCCGGGCTGCCCGTGACGCTCTCCACCCTCATGTTCAACTCCGGACAGGGCATCTTCGGCGGGGTGATCGATGGAATCCCCGAGGTTGCGGCGCAGGTGGGAACCGGCGTGGCCTACTACCCGCTGACCCTGACGAGCAACCCGTGGAGCGCCCGGTCCGAGGAGTTCACGCCCGGCCAGCAGCCCGAGTTCATCGACTTCCGCGTGGTGGAGGGGCAACTGGGGCGGCGCGGGTCGCTGTACGAGATCACGGCGAGGATCACGTCGGAGAACATGGCCGGCGGGGCCAAGGGTGAGCCGATGATCGCCTACGTGCGCGTGCGGGACATGACCGGCATCGTCATGTGGGGCTTCGGTCCGTCGGGGTTCAAGCCCCAGTGGATCACGCCGGCACAACGCTCGGCGATCATGGGGCGCTACGGCGGATCGATCGCGCGGTACCTGCGGGCGTCGAACGACCCCATGACCAACCAGGGCAACTACTACTACTCGTCCCCGCTGTTGAAGGTGGAGAAGTTCACCGTCTTCCGCAACGCGAAGCTGGTGCTGAGCGGGAGCGGCGGGTACACGTTCTTCGACCTGTGCGCGCAGACCTTCGACCAGAACGCGAAGCAGGTGCTGCATGACCGCTTCGGCTGGGTGTCGTTCGAGATGTCCATTCCCGGCCTGAACGGCGGGATGGCCCTCGGGCACCTCACCCGGCCCGGCAACCCGGACCTGCCGTATGCGGCGCTCGCCACCACGGCCAGCCCGCGCGCGCGCAACGGCGCGCTGGTGGCACGCAACTGGGGGCTGAAGGACATCTCGCTGAGGCCCGTGCGGTCGTCTGCGTGGGTGAGCCCGACGAGCGGCCTGACCTACTACATGACGTGGAGCGCGACGCTGAGGGGGCCGGACGCCGCGAGTCGCGGACGCCTGACCCTCACGGCCGTCAACCGGAACTCCGAGGTGAACTTCGGCGGGCGCAGCGTGTACGAGGGGCTGTTCCGCTACTCGGGCGTGCTGGCCGGGAAGAAGGTGTCCGGTACCGCGTTCACCGAGATGCAGGGCGACAAGGGGCTGGGCGTGGGCTGAGGCCCGGCGGGCGCGGCACCGGATGCGCGCGGGGGCGATGTCCCCGCCACGCGCGTCACCCCGGCAGCCTGGCTACGCCAGGCGGCCCCTCAGCAACCGCTTGCCCATCTCGGCGCCCTTGCGGCCCTCCGCCTGCGCCGTGCGGAACAGCTCCCGGGCTCGCCCTCCACCAGCGCTTTCGCGATGGATTCCTCGAACGCGCGGGCCGAGGGCGGGGTGCCCTCGTGGTCGCACTGCCAAAAGACGTTTGGTGACTCGATGATCTGCATGCCTTCAGTGGTAGCAGCGCCGCCAAGAGGCGGATCACCGGCGCGACTTTCCCCGCCCTGCGGGAGGGGAAAGTCGCGTCTGGTCGGCTTCGCCGCCCCACCACGGCGTCGGCCGCGACTCACCGGCTTCTCCCAGGGGCGGTTGACGGCGGCCTGCCCATGCAGTCACCATGCGCGGGCACGCGTGGTGCTGCCGGTTTCTCGTCAAGGGCTCACATCACACGGGGCCGCAAACGGGGCCGCACACAGACGCGAACACACACGTAACCGCGCAAGCAAGGAGCAAGCGAAATGCCTGCATATCTGAATGGGCGCGGCAGGACTCGAACCTGCGACCCAGGGATTATGAGTCCCCTGCTCTGACCAGCTGAGCTACGCGCCCGCGGCCTGTATCTTGCCCGTTGGATCCGGGACATGGGCTGTTGCCCGGCTCGTCGTGCCGCCCTCAGTACGTCCGGCGCGCCGAACGGCTGCTCGTCGGCCGCACGAACGCTCACGTCCCCGCCCCTGTCGACGCTCACCACCACTGCCGTGCGGTACGTGGTGCCGCCGGCATCGGTCTAGATGGCCATGCACGGGGTGGTCGCGGTGGAGGTGGCCGACAGCTTCCGGGCGCAGGTGATGCGGTCCACGGTGCCACCGGGGCTCTGCGTGCCGCACCTCGCGACCGTCGCGCACGGCGCTGGCGCCTGCAAGAGATGCGGTCGTAGGGCAACGGCCGACGAGCAGCGGTTCGACGCTGACCGCGCGCGCTCCATCTGCCTCGAGGTCGGGCTCACACCGCTTGCGCCATTCCCGGGGACCGTCATGAGGAACTAGGACATGGAGCGCGGGGACTGCGATCACCTGTTCACGACGCGCCTGAATCGGCTTCGCACCGGCCACGGCCGTCCGGAGTGCGCGGAGGGCTGCTCCGACATGACGAAGCCACCTCTGCTCTCCGTCGTCCTCACTGAGGACCTCGAGGTGCATAAGGTCGGAATCACGGGCGAAGGCACGGAGGGCATCGTTGAGCACGCCCGCTTCGGGTGGGGGTGCTTCGCCTATGGCGGCTCGAAGTTGGCGCCGAGCCTCGGGCCATCGAGCAGGCCGTCATGCGCTGGTGGCGAGGTGAACGCGAAATGCCGTGGAATAAGATAATGATTATCGTTCTCATATCGTGCTAGTGTTGGTACATGCACGACCACGGTCTTATTCCGACCACCATCACGACGCCGCACGCATGCTGAGCGATGGACGCCGCGGGCAGCCGTCGCAGGAGCGTGCCCGCGTGCGCGCGTGGTGCCGCGAGGCCCTCGACCTGCCGCGACACGTGACGGTGCTGGTGACCGAACTCGCGTGCGACGACCCGGAGTGCCCAGACGTGGAGACGGTCATCGCCCTGCTGGAGGACGGCCGTGATACCCGGACCGCACGTATTTTCCTACCGGCAGCCGAGGTGACTGAGGCCCAGGTCTATACCGCACTTGCCCAACTGATGGAGAACGATGAGGAGTGAGATGACACAGCGGAGATTCCCACGGGGTCGCACACTGGCGATCGCCGGGGCGGGACTGGTGGTCGCCACCGGCCTTGCCGCTTCGGGATGCGGCGGCGACTCGGCCACATCCACCACAGCGCCTGCGCCGGACGCCACCCGCGCGGTGGTGACCTTCAGCATCCTGGATGATGTGGTGCGCAACGTGGGCGGTCGGTGCGTGACCACCACCGTCCTGGTGGGTCGCGATGGCGACGCCCACGTTTTCGAGCCCACGCCCAAGGACGCCACCGCCCTCAAGGACGCCGATCTGGTGATCTCGAACGGGCTGGGCTTCGAGCCGTGGCTCGCCGATCTGTACGCGTCATCGGGATCGAAGGGCACCGAGGTGGTTGCCATGGCGGGCATCGACCCGATTGAGGCTGACCACGGCCATGAGGGCGAGGACGACCACGGCCATGGGGGCGAGGAGAAGGCCGCTGGCGGGGATACGGATGCGAGCGAGGTGGACCCGCACGCGTGGCAGGACCCGCGCAACATGCGCGCGGCCGTGATCAATGTGCGGAACGCCCTGGTGAAGGCAAACCCCGACTGCGCCGCAGAGATCCGCGCCAACGCGAAGAGGTACGACGCCGAGCTGGCGGCCATGGAGGAGGAGATCGCGCAGTCGGTGTCGTCGCTGCCCCGCGACGAGCGGATCATCATCACCAATCACGACTCGCTGGGGTACTTCGCCAAGCGCTTTGGGTTCGACGTGGAGACCGCCCTCGGCAGCGTGAGCACGGAGTCCGCTGACCCTTCGGCCCAGCAGATCACCAAACTGGCGGACGACATCCGCAAGGACGGGGTCAAGGCGATCTTCGTCGAGAATATCGGCGGCAGCAATGTGATCGACCGCCTGGCGCGGGAGGCGGGCGTGCAGATAGCCAAGCCGCTCTACACGGATGCCCTCGGCGCGGAGGGATCTGATGGGGCGACCTATCTAAGCATGATGCGCGCTAACGCCAAGAGCATCACTGCAGGCCTCTCAGGGTCGTGACCGCGCATCCTCCGCACGGGCCGCGGTTCCCCTACGGAGGCCGCGGCCACCGCGATCCGGTGCCCGGTGCGCCCGCCCTCGTGGTGCATGACCTCATGGTGCGCTACCCCGGCGGCATCACGGCGGTGCGCAGCTTCAGCGTGAGGCTGGAGCGGGGTCAGTGCGGCGTGCTGGTGGGGCCCAACGGGTGCGGGAAGTCCTCGGTGCTCAAGGCTATCGCCGGCATCGCGCGTCCGGCTGCCGGCGAGGTGCGGGTATTCGGCAATGCGGTGGGCGCGTGCCACCACCGCACCGCGTACCTGCCGCAGGTGCCAGAGGTGGCATGGGCCTTCCCCATCTCGGTGCGCGAGATGGTGATGCAGGGACGCGATGTGCACATGGGCTGGCTGGGCCGCCCGCGGCACGCGGACGAGCGGGCCGTCGACGATGCGCTGCGTCGTACCGGCCTGGAGGCCCTTGCGACCCGGTCCGTGGATGCCCTGTCGGGTGGCCAGCGGCAGCGTGCCCTGCTGGCGCGGGCGCTGGCACAGGAATCTGAACTGCTGCTGCTGGACGAGCCGCTCACCGCGCTCGACGAGGACCACCGCCAGGCGATCACCCGCGTGATCAATGAGGCACTCGCGCAGGACGCCGCGGTGCTGATGACCACCCACCACGTGGACGAGGCACGGAGCGCGGGCCATGTGATCATCCCCATGAGGGATGGCGCCATCGCAGACGGGAATGCCCTGGTGGCCCGGTGAACTGGCTCACCGAGCCGCTGTCGTACGGCTTCATGCGCACCGGCCTTCTGGCCGCGGTGCTGGTGTCCATCTCGTGCGCGGCGGTGGGCGCGCACGTGGTCGCGCGCCGGATGTCGTTCCTGGGTGACGCCCTGGCCCACACCATGTTGCCGGGCATCGTGATCGCCTTCCTCCTGGGCGCCAGCCTGCTGGGCGGTGCGCTGGTGGCCGCCGTGGTGACCGTGCTCATCATCGCCGCCATCACCCGCGGGGGGCGCGTGCAGGAGGACGCCGCCATCGGCGTGGCGTTCACGGGCATGTTCGCCCTGGGCGTGATGATGCTGTCCACCACCAACAGCTTCCGCGACTTCACGCACATCCTCTTCGGGGACATCCTTGGCGTGGGGGATGGCGACCTGGTGGTGCTGGGCATCATCACGGGCGTCGTCCTGCTCACCCTGCTGATGTTCCGCCGTGAGCTCGAGGTGACGGCCGTCGACCCCGGCTACGCCCGGTCGTTCGGGTTGCGACCGGACCGGGTGCGGCTGGGGCTCCTCCTGCTGCTTGCCCCCACCATCGTCGCCGGAATCCAGGCGGTGGGCGTGCTGCTCACCACCGGGCTGCTCATCGTGCCCGCGGCCGGGGCGTTCCTCGTGACCCGCCGCTTTCGCACCACCATGCTCGTGGCCATGCTCGTCGGCCTCGGGGCCAGCGTGGCCGGCGTCCTCATCTCGTACCACGCCGGTGTGTCCACCGGCGCGACCATCGCCCTATGCGCATGCGTGGGCTTCGGCGCGTGCATGGGCATCGCCGCGCTGCGAAGTGCGCTCGCAACCATAACTTCACGGGAGGTACTCGAATGACCACAGACGATCGCGTGCCGGTCACCGTTCTCACGGGCTTCCTGGGCTCGGGAAAGACAACCCTGCTCAACCGGATCCTCACCGAGGAACATGGAAAGCGCATTGCCGTGATCGAGAACGAGTTCGGTGAGATCGGCGTGGACAACGACCTCGTGGTGAACGCCGACGAGGAGATCTTCGAGATGAACAACGGGTGCATTTGCTGCACGGTGCGCGGTGACCTCATCCGGATCCTCTCCACGCTCATGCGCAGGCGCGAGAGGTTCGACCACATCCTCATCGAGACCACCGGGCTCGCGGATCCGGGACCCGTGGCGCAGACGTTCTTCATGGATGACGAGCTGGCTGAGCGGCTGCGGCTCGACGGCATCGTCACGGTGGTCGACGCCAAGCACGTGTGGCAGCACGTGGACGACGCACCCGAGGTGGCCGAGCAGGTGGCCTTTGCCGACGTCATCCTGGTCAACAAGACCGATCTTGTGGACCCGCCCGACGTGGACCGGCTGGAGGGCATGCTCTGCACCATGAATGCCGTTGCCACCGTTCACCGGACCACCCACGGCGAGGTCGATATCGACGCCATCCTCGCCATCGGTGGCTTCAGCCTGGAGCACGCGCTCGAGGTGGACCCGGCGTTCCTCCAGCCCACCTACCCGTTTGAGTGGGCGGGTGTCTTCGGCGCGGGTGACGACGACCTGGTCATCGACCTTGACCCCGGCCCCGATGAGGCCATCGACCTCCTCGCATTGTCGGTCAGCGAGGCCTCGCCTGCCGCGCTGGACGAGGTACTCGCCGTGGCGACGCCGGTCTTCACCGATGGGCCTGCGGCCATCGCCAGCGGCGGCGTGATGGTGCCTGGCCACACTGCCCGGCTGGACGTCGGCGATCAGGGCGCGAGCATCGCCGTGCATTCGTCGGGAGCAGTGGCGATCTTCACGCAGCATGGCCCCGATGAGTTCCGCATGAGGTTCCGTCGCGGCATCGCCCCCACAGAGCCTGCCGCAGCGAGGGGGTTCGCCCCCGACCACGAGCATGACGAGTCGGTGACCTCGGTGGGCCTTACCGCCCTCGGGGACCTCGACGAGGACAGGCTCAAGGAGTGGCTCGGAACGCTCCTGCAGGAGAAGGGAGTCGACATCTTCCGCAGCAAGGGCGTTCTGAGCATCGCGGGTGAGCCACGCCGCTACGTATTCCAGGGCGTGCACATGCTTATGGACGGCACGTACGGTGCTGCATGGGGTGGTGACGAACGCAGGAGCACCTTGGTGTTCATCGGTCGCGACCTGGACAGGGAGGCCCTGGAGCAGGGCTTCGCCGCATGCCGGGCATGAGCGATCCCACCATGCAGTCGTTGCTCGGCAGTGTCGAGCGGGTGGATGGCCTTCCGGGGCTGCCCGCCGACCTCTCGTGGTCACCGGACGGGACCAGGCTCGCGGCGGGCCTCGGCGACGGGCCCGTGGTCATCATCGCGGCCGGTGGTAGCCCAGACGCCATCAGCGTCCTCGCCGGCCATGATGGCGGGACCACTTCCGTGGCATGGCGCCCGCGCGATGCGGACCTGGTGGCCAGCGGGGGCCTGGACGGGGCCATCCGCGTCTGGTCGGCGTCCGGTGCGCACGCGGCCCGCGTGCAGGAGGTGTCGCCCATCGATTGGGTGCAGCGCGTGGCCTGGCGTGGCGACGGTGCGCTACTCGCAGGCATCGCCGGTCGCGCCCTGGTCGTGCTGGACGACGATGGCATCACCCGCCGGTTCGACGACCACGAGAGCACCCTTACCGACTTGGCGTGGCATCCGCGTGGTCGCGCCATCGCCGTGAGCCACTACGGCGGACTCACGTCGTGGTCGCCACGCCATGCGGACGGCACCCCGCGCAGGTTCCGGTGGAAGGGGTCGTCCCTGCGCCTGGCATGGAGTCCGGACGGGCGGCATGTGGCCACCGGCGACCAGGACTCCACGGTGCACTTCTGGATCATGAAGAACGGCAAGGACCTGCAGATGTGGGGCTACCCGCGCAAGGTGCAAGAGCTCTCATGGGATTCCCTGGGCCGGCACCTCGCCACCGGCGGCGGACCCGAGGTAATCGTGTGGGATTGCTCCGGCGCCGGGCCCGCGGGAACGGAGCCCCTGGTGCTCGACGTCGACGGCACCCCCCTGGTGGCCGTGGCGTTCGCGCCCGCGGGTCGTGCGATGGCTGCCGTGACCGACGGGGGAACGCTGGCGGTATGGGACATGCGGGCCCCCATTTCTGCGGGTGGCCAGGTGGAACTGCCGGCGGCGGCAACGGCGCTGGCGTGGTCGCCCGACGGGCGACGGGTGGCCGTGGGCGATGCGGGGGGAGGGGTGAGCGTGGCGGGGATCGCAGCATGAGGGAATGCGACTCATTCGCATGTGCTTGGCGCCTCGGGGACCGGGTGCCATGCTGGGCGCATGACGACCTCGCATCACACGCATGAGGGACATGACCACCAGCACGGTCCGGGATGTGGCCATACGGCGGTTCGCCATGGCGACCATGTGGACTACCTGCACGACGGCCACATGCACCACCCGCACGGCGATCATGTGGACGAGCACGTTGTGGAGGTGGGCGCGGGCAACCCTGCCGTCTGCACGCCCAGTCACGTGTGCGACGGCCATTCGGCAGACCATCTGCACGGACCTGG
This sequence comes from Actinomycetota bacterium, assembly GCA_016870155.1. GTDB lineage: Bacteria > Actinomycetota > Thermoleophilia > Miltoncostaeales > Miltoncostaeaceae > SYFI01. The sequence continues at coordinate 26,505 of VGCE01000003.1, forward strand.
ATGCGGCCACCACGCCGTTCCCCACGGTGATCACGTCGACTACCTGGTGGACGGCCACCTGCACCACCCGCACGGGGACCACTGCGACGACCATGGGGTGCTCGCGCCCGCCTGACGCCTGCGCGCCCGGCTGGGGCGGCGGATGATGGGCGCCGCCGCCCGGAGGGCAGCCCCAGATCGCTGGCTGGATCGTGCGACCGACCGGTTCGCGGCCGAGGGGCTTCGTATCGGCGCCGCACGGGCTCGGGCGCTCGAGGTGATCGCGCGCGATGCGACCTGCCTGGTCACCGTGCAGGACCTGGTTCGCGCGCTCCGGCAGGATGGCGGTGCCGGGTCGCAGGCATCGGTCTACCGCGCGGTGGAGCATGCGCACCGCCTGGGCCTGCTCCGTCGCGAGCTCGGGGCGGATGGGGCCGTGCGCTACGAGATCGTCCTTCCGGACGAACACCACCACCATCTCGTGGATGACGACTCCGGCGAGATCGTGCCGTTCATAGACGACGACCTCGAGCAGGCGCTCGATCAGGCTGCGAGGCGGCTGGGCGTGCGCATGACCTCCCATGAGGTGCGCATACGCGGGGTGCGACCCTAGGGAAGCGGTTTCCGGGCCCCCACGGCCGGGGGCGCTCGGAGGCAGCGCCTCGTGTTCGCTCATCAGCCCCCACACCCACCGGCCAGGCCGTCACGCTGAGTGCGGGTAAGCCCGCCTCTGCCGCGTCGGTCGCCCGGCATCAGCGTGCCGCGGCGCGCGATTGTCCAGATCAAGGTGCCTGCAGGCGTCACAGGGATCCGAGTGGTGCGTGGGCGCCTGGTCGCGATGCCACCTGGCACATATCGCGTGTCGGTGGTCATCCGGACGAAGCAGGGCGCGCGTACCGAGTTTGTCGCGATCAGCGTTCGCTGAACAAGGATTCGCGGCACCCGGATGCCCCGGGGTCATGTCGCCTGTGTTCGCCCGAGTCCGTTCAGGGGTGGCCTGTGTGAGGAGATTGGGCTGCTTTCTGTTGAGCGACTCAGCCCGCGATCGAAGGGGTAACAACGGGGCAACAGGCGCCTCCGAACCAGCCCGAAGTGGCCGCATCCGCTTAGGCTCTGCTGTGCGCCATGGTGATGGGGGATCAGTGGGATCAGCCCGACAGACGCGTACGGACACGTACGAGGCGTGAGGGACTCTGGGTCCCCTGCCCTGACCAGCTGAGCCACGTGCCCTCTGGCTTCATCCCGGCAGCGCGGACCGGGCGGGGCGCGCGGGTGGCTCGACCATGCGGGTGCTGACGGTACTGCCCGCCGCGCGCGCAGCGGCCCCGGGCCCGGTCAGTCGGCCAAGCGCACCTCCACGTCGCCGCCCTTGTCGGCGGTCGCCACCAGGTCCTCGCGATAGGTGGTGCCGTCGGCATCGGTCCAGATGGCCACGCAGCGGGTGGTCGCCGTGGAGGTGGTGGACAGATCCCGGGCGCAGGTGGTGCGGTCCACGGTGCCACCGGGGCTCTGCGTGTCCACCCGCGACTGCACCAGCGGCGTGACCGCCAGCGCCAGCCATTCCGCCGGGGCCGCCCACGAGACGGGCTTGATGGAGAATCCGAGCGATTCATCGGTCATGTCGACGTCGGTGACGGTGGCGCGGCCCACGTTGCGCGACGCCACGCCGTCGAGCACCACGCTGAAGGTGCAGGTGGCCGTGGAGCCCTTCTCTGCAACGAGGTCGCGGTCGCACGACACGTCCTCCACCGTGGCCCCCGCCACGGAGACGCGCGCCTGCACCTGCTTGCGCACCTGCCCGGCCAGGTCGCCCGCATCGGCGGTGGGCGTGCCGCATCCCGCGAGCGCCACAGCCGGTGCCATGGCGCCCACGCAGGCCGCGAAGGCGAGCGTGCGCGAGCCGGATGCCATGGCCGGAGGCTACGCCAAGGGATACCGTGGTGCCATCGCCGCGTGACGGGTTTCCCTCACACCGGTCGGCCACGATGAATCAGCCGTCAACCGGTGTCCCGGGCTGGGACGCCGCCCGCGAGCGACGGCCTCGGGGCAATGCCCCCCTGCTACCTTCTCCTCATGAGGGTTCCACTGCGAGTATCCGGCTCAGCGGTCGCGTTCGGCCTCGCACTCTCCCTCCCACTGGCTGCAGCTTTGCCCGCGTCGGCAACGGCCGCACAGCGCAGCCCGTTCATCCTCGGCACCGCCGCAGTGGCAAAAGGGGCACCGATCGCCGGCGGGCGCGTGATGGCCGAGTCGCTCACCGGCGCGCCGCTCACCATCCGCTGGGGCCGATACGGCGCCTTCCGCACCACCAAGGCCAACGGCTCGTTCGCGTTCCCCCGCGCGGGGCTGCCGTCGCGGTTCGTGGTCGTGGTGCGCGGCGGGCGCGCCCTCGGCGCACGCCGCACGTCCACGTTCCGAGCGGTGTACCAGTACAACGCCGCGCGGCCGCAGACGGCACAGGTGAGTCTGGGCACCACGCTGCAGGTGTCGGCGTACCGCAACCCCACCAGAACGACGCCCAACCCGCTTCGCACCGCGCGCGCCAAGGTCATTCGCGCGCTTCGCCTGCCCGGCAACGTCACGCTGGGCCTCGACGATCGCGTGAACCCCCAGTACATCGCCGCCGGCCAGGTGCGGCGCGCCGCCGCGAAGCAGGGTGGCCTCACCGGCCTCATCGACTACCTCAGCGGGCTCGTGATCAAGCGCGGCGTGATCGCGCGGCCGGGACTCGGTACGAAGGTGACGGCACCGGACTTCCTCGACCTCGAGACGCCGTGCGACCTCGAGACGTTCGTCGCGGACCCATCCTCGCTGGCGTTCTGCTCACTGGCGGAGGGGCTGAGCGTCGTCTCCACGCCCTCGGACGCCGACCAGCTCGCGGAAATCTCGGCCCAGCTGGGCCAGTTGCAGACCGAGGTCTCGCAACTGCAGGGAGCACTTCAGACCGACTTCCTCACCCTGATGGCCGCCAACTCGGTGCAGGCATACAACACCGCGGCCGCCGCACCCGGCGCGACACAGGCGAACATCACCGCGGGAATCCAGGCGCTCTACAACATCACTGCATTCTCACCGGGGGGCCCCGGGGCCGGCACGCAGGGGGCGCAGGCGATCGTCCGGTCGGCGATCCAGGAGCTGAAGGCCTACATGAGCCTCACTGCACCCGGTGGGTTCGCCAATCCCGCGACCGCCACGCTGCTCAACCAGCAGACGGTGGCATCGGGCGTGGCCGGCCTGGGCACCCTGCCCGCTGCCTGGCAGGCGATCCGGGCGCAGCAGCAGACCGGATCGCTCGGGTCCACCGCGCCGTCCGGAGACGCGGCCCTCGGGCAGGGAACCACCCTGTTCACCAACGAGATGTCATCGGCGTTCAACGTGGCGGCCAACTACTGGTACTCGTGGATGTTTCAGCTGGCGGTAATGTCGGCCAACTACTGGAACTACGTGTACACCGCCACGCCGCCGGCGTCCACGTCGAGGCAGCAGGCAACCGCGAACCAGCTTGGTGGCATCACGTGCGACCAGGGCCCGCCATGCCCCAACACCATCGCGAGCTACCTGCAGCAGCAGATCTTCGCGACCCCGATGACGGTGCCATCGGCCACCGTGATCGACCCCACGACGAACCTCATCTGGGGCACGGCGATCCGATCGCCCATCCCAGGCAGCAACGGCCTCAACCCGAACTCGTCCGACACGGGCCTGCCAGTCAACCCGAGCACCGGCAATCCCATCGTGCCGGAGCTGCTGAACCAGCTGAATACCGGTGCCGCCACGCCGTGGAACAACGTGAACGCAGCCGTCACCGCGGTAGCCCGGAACATCGGCGCGAGCCCGTCGTTCACCCTCGACTGGGGGCTGCCCACCGCAAACTGGGCGTTTCCACCGCAGGGCCCGATCTTCGACGGTTCGCAGTCACCCCAGTTCGGCATGCCGGGGGGCGGCAGTGGCCTGCTCGGCGGCATCCAGCTGCAGGGCAACGGTCAGCTGAACTTGCAGGCCATCAGCGGCATCACCAGCCCGCCGGCGTTCCCGTCGACGCAGAGCGGCGGGTGGTGGGTCCAGAACTCCAACGTGTTCTTGCCGCCGTTTTGCGCGCCGTCGCCGTCGCAGGCCTGGGAGGGCTGCAATAGCTTTTTCTACCCGCTCGGGCTTTCTTACCCATCGGGCACGATGACGTTCATGAACAACCCCGTGGTTAGCGATGGCCCGAAAACCGGCATGGGCTGGATGTCGGTAGCGCCGGAGCCGGTCGTCGCGCCGCCGTTAACGGGCGCCGTGCTGGTGCAGAGCCCGGTGCCGGCGAACCAGTTCGCCTACCCCGCCACCTACCCCCAGTCGGTACTCGCCAACTCCTCGCAGCTGATCAACCAGATCGAGGCGTACCGCTGACCCACCGGCCGGGGCGCACTACCCGGCCAGCGCGCTCTTACAGATGACGCCGCCCTTCATGACCACCCTCATGGACGTCTCGGCCTGGGCGATGAGCGGGATGTCGCGTGCGTGCAAGGTCGCTGAGGTCCCCCACCACTCGTCGCACCAGACGCGCAACAGGTGGATCAGCCTGCGCATGATGGCCGGCTGGCCACCTAGGAACAGGAAAGGACCGCTGACGCGGGCCCCTGTGTTCCGAGTGCCCCTCGTCGGCGATCGTGGGCGCCGTCACCGGCAGGGTGCGTGCGAACTAATTGTCCACGCAACTAAATGATGTAGGGTGATGCCCGTACCCGGGAACAAGGGGGGCGGTCATGAGGCTCAACGGCATCCACCACATCTCGGCCATCACCGCCTTGGGTCGGTTGCAGTGGCCTGTCGCGCCTCCGCCCTCGCCCCAGCTCGCTGCGCCGCTTGGAGGTGCGACTCGCGCGCCTTGGCTCCTGTAGGCGTCTACCAAGCGCCACAGGCAAAGTTTGACGACTCGGTCGGTGCTCCGCAGTCGCGGTTTGGCACCGGGTCGCCTGCACTCGCACCGTTGCTTGACGTCCTGTGGCCTTCACTGTCGTGGGGGTGATCCGCCTCGAACGGCATCGGGGGGGCAACAGAGGGGCAACAGATGCTTCCGAACCAGCCCGAAGTGGCCGCATGTGCTTAGGCTCTGCTGTGCCCCATAGTGATAGGGGATCGGTACGATCAGACCGACAGACGCGTACGGAAACGTACGAGGAGTGAGGGATTATGAGTCCCCTGCTCTAACCAGCTGAGCTACACGCCCGTGGCCCGTATCTTGCCTGCCGTATCAGCGACATGTGCTGTGCCGGACATCGCGCCGGAGTACGGTTGTGCAGACCACCCCCCCCGCATCGAAGGGAACCCTCATGAATCGCCGTCTCAAGAGGGCTGCAGCCGTGCTCGCCGCGGGAGCCGTGATCGTCGGCACCGCCGGTTGCTCGATGGGAGGCGACGACGCACCTGCGACCACCACGATGGAGACCCAGGCCCCGGCGCCCACCACCACGCAGGCGCCCACGACGGTGACCGAGCAGACCACGGTGACCCAGCAGAACCAGAACACCAACAACCAGAACCAGGGCAACCAGGACCAGGCCCAGGGCGAGGCCATCGGCCGCTCTGAGGAGCAGGCCGGCCTCTCGGAGGCCAAGAAGGAGTGCCTGGCCAACGCGCCGTCTGCCGCCGACTGCGCCAACATCCCGTAGGCGCAAGGCGCACGAGATGACCGCCCGACCCGCCCCGGTGCATGCGCGCCGGGGCCGGTGGGGGCGGGCCCGGCGTTGGTAGGTTCCGGCGCATGGAGATCTCTGGAAAGAACGTGGTGATCACCGGGGCCTCGCGCGGGGTGGGCGCGGCCCTGGCCGACGAGTTCGCGGCAAAGGGCGCGCGCGTGACGCTCGTGGCGCGCAGCGTCGATGCCCTGGCCGCGGTGGCCGAGCGCACGGGCGGCAACGCGGTGCCCGCCGACCTGGCCGACCCCGCGCAGGTGGACGGGCTCATCGGTCGCATCGAGTCGGAGCACGGGCCGGTGGACGTGCTGGTGAACAACGCCGGCATCGATCTCACCGGGGCGTTCACCGACATGCCCATGGGCGACATCCAGCGCATGGTGATGCTGAACGCCATCACGGTGGCCGAGCTCACCCGTCAGGTGCTGCCGGGCATGATCGCCCGCGGTGGCGGCCACGTAGTGCAGGTGTCGTCCATGGCCGGCACCGGGACCTTCCCGGGCATCTCGGTGTACGGCGGCACCAAGGCATTCGTCACGCACATGACCGCCGGGGTGCGGCTGGAGATGAAGGGGCTGCCCATCGGGCTGACGGTGGTGGAGACCGGCCTCATCACGCCCACGGAGATGGCCGACTCGGTGCTGTCGTACCCACCCACCGAGGCATCGTTCAAGCGCTTCTACCGCCTGCTGCTGCTGGCCGATGCCGACGTGGTGAAGGTGGCCCGCAAGACCGTGCGCGCGGTGGAGAAGAACAAGCGCACCGTGCGCATGCCCGCCCGGGCATTCCTGTTCCCCATGCTCACCAACCTGCCGCGGCGAATGGTGGAGATCTTCCTGGTGGGCGTGCCCCGCCGGGCGGACGGCTAGCCGGCGACGCACGGTCCGGCACACCCCGCCTGCTTCCCTGGCGCTGGGGCGCCGGAGGCCCGGCTCGGGGACAATCCCCCGCATGTCCACCCAACGTCGTGACACCATCGCCGGGGGCTTCACCGAGACCGCCTCCGACTACGAGGGCGCCGTGCGCTTCAACCTCGAGGGGGCGCAGCGCCTGGTGCTCTCGATTCCCCCCGGCCAGTACGACGACGTGCTGGACGTCGGCTGCGGCAGCGGCTGGGCCGCCCAGGCGGTGATCGACCGCTTCCACCCGGCGCGGGTGACCGGCGTGGACCCGTCGGACGGGATGCTCGAGCAGTTCCAGGCGAAGGTCGGCGCCATCGACGGCGTGGACGTGTCGCTGGTGCAGGCGGGCGTGGAGGACATGCCCGTGGCGCCGGAGTCATTCGACCTGGTGGTGTGCTCGATGGCCTACCACTGGTTCCAGCGGCGCTGGGATGCCGCCGAGGCCATGGCGCGCGCCATGCGGCCGGGCGGGGTGATCGCCATCCTGTGCTCGGGCAAGGGCGGCGAGCAGGCCTACCGCGACGTGATCGCCGACGTGGAGCCGATCAACTACGCCTGGCTGGGGGCCTTCGACGGCAACCTGCGCGACATCGGCGAGATGGAGGGCTACCTGGTGGGCGCGGGGCTCGAGCCCATCGACATCTGGATGGAGCGCCGTGTGCGCCACGTGCCGGTGGAGCAGTACATGGAGCGCATGCGCGTGGTGGCCGGCCACATCATCGGCGACCCATCCGACCCCGATGTGGCCGCATGGCTGGGGCGGGTGGAGCAGAAGATGCGCGAGCGATCCGGCCCGCGCGGCTGGAGCTACGACTTCGTCAAGCTCCACGCGGTGGCGCGAAAGCCGGCATGAGCACGCAGGCCACCCCCCAGGGTCGGCTCATGGCGCAACTGCAGACGCGCGGCGGCCGGCTGTTCATCATCGCCGCCGTGCTGATCGTGTGGCTGGTGGACTACGCGCTGTCGCACCGCCTCGTGGACAACGGCGGCATCACGGGCAGTCCGCGCGAGGCCATGCGCATCTTCGAGAACGTAAGCACCGTGGCGTTCATCGTGGTGTCGGTGGCGCTGATCGTCGCCGTGCTCACCCGCTCGCACAAGTGGATGCCCTGGCTGGTGCTGGTGTACCTCGGATTCTCGATCGTGCAGGTGATCGTCAACGTCGGCAGCCTGCTGGCCACGGCCCACCTGCAGCAGAGCGGCTCCGGCCTCACCGGCCTGTGGGATGTCGGAGCGGTCTACCTGATGAGCGTGATGGTGTTCACGTTCGTCTATGCGGCGCTCGACCTGACGGTGAAGGGCGGGGCATTCGTATGGCCCGCGCGCGATGGGCAGGAGGCACCCACCCCCAACTTCATCGACTACCTCTTCATCGCCCTCAACACCAACTCCACCTACGGCCCCACCAGCGAGGTGGTGATGTCGCGGCGCACCAAGCTGCTGATGGCGCTGCAGGTGATCCTGGCCATCGTCATGCTGGCGGTGCTGATCGCGCGCTCGGTGGTGGCGACGGGCTGACCGACGGTTGCGCCGCCTCCATGCGCGCCGCCTGGCGGGCGATGACCACGAGCCCGGTGAGCATGGCCACGACGGCGCCCGCGACGGCGACGCCGTGCCATCCGCCCACCTCCACCGTGCCGCCCAGCACGAGGATGCCGATGAACGCCGCGGTGATGGGCGGCAGCACCACCGTGGCAGGCAGCGACAGGGTGATGGCGCCCGCCTGGAAGGCGGCCTGCTGCAGCACGAAGGCAATGAGGCCGAGGATCAGCACCGCGTACAGCTTCCAGTTGCCGAGCTCCTGCGACATGCCGTCGCCGAGATCGATGGTAACGGCCTTGGTGAACGACGCCTGCGCCCCGAACAGGATGCCCGAGGCCACTCCCAGGCCGATGGCACGGGCCGGCCCCGTCCGCCTGTAGGACCACCAGGCCACGAGCGCCACGATGGGCGCGACGACCAGCGCCGCCATGAGCCACCGCAACGACGAGGCGTCGCCCACGGTGCCCGATGGGTCACCCACCACGAGGAACGTGGCGAGGCCACCCACCAGGCAGAGCGCGGCCACCCAGATGGTGGTGGGCAGCCGATGGTGAGCCCAGACGGCCCCGAACCCCAGGGCGAACAGCAGCGAGGTGGAGATGACCGGCTCCACGACCAGCAGGTCGCCGAGGTCGAGCGCCCAGGTGTGCGCGGCGAACCCCACCATGTTGGCGCCGAAGGCGATGAGCCACAGCGGGTGGCGCACCAACTGCCCGATGAGGTGGATGGTGCCGCCGGAGTCGAGGGGCACCGACGACGCCACGCGTTGCTGGGCCACGGATCCCCAGCCCGTGATGGCGGCCGATGCCAGTGCGATGAGGATTGCCAGCACGCGGCCACTCTAAGGGCGGCCCCCACGGCGAGGTCGCGCCGTAGGCACCCCTCCGTCGCCGGGCCCCGCAGTGTGGTGGAATCATGAGGTAACCCTCTAAGGAGCCCCATGAGCACCCGCCGTCAGTTCCTCAAGAAGGGCGCCGTCGCCGCCGGCGCCGTCGCCGCCACCACCACCGCCGGCAAGGTGGCCACCAGCGCCGCCCAGGCCGCCGCGCCCACCTCGCTGCAGGGCATGAACATGATCCTGTTCATGACCGACCAGGAGGGGGCGACCGAGCACTTCCCGACCGACTGGACGAAGGAGAACCTGCCGGGCCTCACGGCGCTGCGGCGCCACGGCATCACCTTCACCCATGCGTACACCAACGCGTGCATGTGCTCGCCGGCCCGCAGCACGCTGATGAGCGGGTTCCTGCCCGCCCAGCACGGAGTGAAGTACACGCTCGAGGAGGACATGCCCTCGCCGCAGTACCCGCAGGTGGAACTGCCCACGCCGCCCACCATGCAGAACCTCGCCACCATCGCCGAGGCCGCGGGCTACAACGTGGTCTACAAGGGCAAGTGGCACTGCAGCAAGCCCGCCGCGGCCGACTTCGTGTGGACTCCGCAGGACCTCGCGACGTACGGCTGGAACCGCTGGAACCCGCAGGATGCCGGCGCCGACCAGTCGATTCCCGAGATGGGCGGCGGCCTGGCCAACAACGACGGCCGCTACATGACCTCGGTGGGCAACTACCAGGACTCCTCCGAGGGCGTGCTGCAGTTCATCACGCAGGTGGCAGCCACCATGCAGCCGTTCTTCCTCGTCATCTCGATCGTCAACCCGCACGACGTGCTGGCCTACCCGAGCAAGCACGGGCAGGCGGGGTACAGCCCCAACTGGCTCACGGGAGACATCGGCCTGCCGGCCACGGTGGACGAGTCGCTCAGCACCAAGCCCACCGCGCAGCGGCTGTTCCTGCAGCTGTCCAAGGGGCTCGGGCCGCTCAGGAACGATCGCATGAAGCGCAACTACCGGAACTTCTACGGCAACCTCATCAGGGCGTCGGACCAGTACCTGGTGGACACCCTCGCCGCGCTGAGGTCGGTGGCCACGCAGAACGGCGCGAGCAACCTGCTCAACGACAGCGTCATCGTGCGCACCGCCGACCATGGCGAGATGGGCCTGGCCCACGGTGGCCAGCGCCAGAAGAACTTCATGATGTACGAGGAGGCCACCAATATCCCGCTGGTGTTCTCGAACCCCGTTCTCTGGAAGCGGGGTCGCACCAACAACGCGCTGATCTCGCACGTGGACTTCGTGCCCACCGTGGCGTCGCTGCTCGGGACGCCCGCCAGCGCGAGGTCGGCCTGGCAGGGCAGGGATTACTCATCCCTCGTGCTCGGCGCCAGCCGCAAGCCGGTGCAGGACTACGTGGTGTTCACCTACGACGACTGGCAGGCGGGCCAGAAGAGCGGACCGTACATCCCGCCGCCGCAGCACCTGGTGGGCATCCGCGAGCGCAACTGGAAGATCTGCCTCTACTACGACGCAGGCGGCAAGGTACCCGGGCAGTGGGAGCTGTACGACCTCAAGACCGACCCGCTCGAGCAGCGCAACCTGGCGTGGCCGGGAGTGAAGCGCACGCCGGCGCAGGAGAAGCAGTTCCGCCGCCTGCAGGCCAAGCTGGTCGCGGTGTGGAACACGCGCCTGCAGCCGCTGGCGGGCGCGCCCGTGCCCTTCCCGGTGCGGGTGGGGCCGATCAACGTGCAGATCAAGGGCCCTACGAAGACCGTCAACACGAATGGCAACGTCATCACCGACCAGGGCTCGGTGACCGGCACGCCCATCGGCACCGGCGAGATCACCATGGTGTTCACGCTCAACCCGGTCACCTCGGTGGCCACCGCGCAGTTCACGATCACCAACGCGCAGGGCGCGATCAACGGCACGGTCAACTCCAAGTACACGCGCGAGGGCGCCACGCTCAGGTTCAAGGGCACCGCGCGCTTCACCGAGGGCACCGGTGCCTACGCGGGCATCAACGGGCCTCCGATGGAATACCTCGACGTGCACACCCTCACCGGGCAGAAGGGCCAGATCGCCTTCATCGGATCGGCCAGCCTGCCCGCCGCGCCCCAGGGGGCATCATCATGATCGCGGCGCCGATCGCGCGCCGCCGTGACGCGCGCGCCTAGCCGGGCCTCAGGCCCCTCGCCAGCGACACGCCGGCGAGGGGCGGCACCGACTCGCTGGTGGCGAGCAGGCGGCTCTCGGGCTGCGCCTTGGTGAACGCGATGGCGCCCGAGCGCTGTTGCAGCGATCGGATGAGGGCGAGGGGACCCGCGGCGGAGCCCCCGCAGGCGATGTCGGATCGCGCCACGAGCGCCGTGGAGTTGGCGCTGGGCGGGGATCCCGGGTAGGCGGTCCATCCCCCGCCGGCGCGCTGGGCGGCAATCCACGCGCGGGCGCGGCGCATCATCGGCGACGAGCACGCGGTGCCCCCGGCCCTGAGCGCCACCACCGACAGCGCGGTGCTGTCGATGTCGGGAGCCGCCGAGGCATCGAGACCGAAGTTCCAGCCGTCGGCTGATGCCAGGGCGGTGAGCGTGGTGACGGCAGCGCCGTGCACCTTTCCCGTGGCGGCGCGCAGCGCCAGCATGGCCAGCCCCTGGTCGAAGGCCGTGCGGCCGTAGCGGCCCGGGGACGATTGCTGCGACTGTAGCCGTGCGATGTAGTCGGTGCCGCCGAGCCGGCGCGGGTTGCCGCCTGCGGCCACCACCCCGAGTACCACCTTCGCGGTGCGCCCGGCCTCGGTGGCATAGCCCGGGGCGGCGTTGGCCAGCGCGGCCAGCCGCGGCGCCAGGGCCTTGGGCGCGGTGCCGGTGATGCGCATGTCCACCATCACATCGGCTTGCTGGCCGGCCGGCAGGGCGCTGGGCTGCTTACCGGCCAGCCATGCGGCGGCGCGCGATGCGGCGGCGCGGTCGGCCCCCGCGGATGCCACCCCCGCTGGCGCCGCCACGAGGGCGACGCCTGCGAGGAGGCCGAGGGAGAGGCCGATGGAACGCCCGCGACCCATGATGCTCACCCGTCACGCCCGGTGATGCAGCCCACGAGCTCGGTGCGCACGCGTGCCGGGCTCAGGGTGGTCATCGCGTAGCCATGCCGGCGCACCGCCGTGGCCGTGCCGTCGATGCCACACCGCTCCAGGTGCGCGGTCAGGCCACGCACGCGCCGCTGGATGGCAGCGGTATTGCGCGGGCCGCCGGTGCGAATGCCCATCAGCGACTCCCCTGGGCGAAGCGGCGCCACGTATGGCGAGCCGGACAGCCATGCGGCCTGCCACGAGACGCCGCTGGGCAGCGCCAGCGAGCGGTCGCCATTGGCCGCGCGCGCATTGAGGTCGGCGGCGAGGGACGACGCCAGCCTGCCCGCGGCGTCGCGGCGCTCGCGGGGTGTGAGGGACTCATCCCGGATGTCATCCGGGGAGATGGCCACCGGCCCGCGACCGCGCACCGGCATGGGCACCTCGATCGAGATCGCGCGTCCGCCGACGATGATCGATGCCCGCACGAGCCCGACGGATGACGTGATGCTGGCGCTGGGTGCGACATCCGGCAGCCGCACGGCGAGCGGGTCCATGCCGCACTCCTCGGGCCGACCTGGGGCGAAGCCGCAGGCCCGGGCTGAGTCGCGGATGTTGCCGATGCCCCCGGGGTGCCGTGCGCTGGCGACGACGTCGCTCCAGCCGGACACGCTCGTGAGGGTGGCCGTGCCGTCGCTCCCGGTCGTCACGGTCTGGCCGGCGTAGGTGACGGTGACGGCGCTGCCCGCCGTGCGCACGGCGTTGTCGTTGTAGCGGTCGACGCGGATGCTGAAGGCCTCGCCAACGGCCCGGGGGACGATGGGCGCCACCACGTCGAGCTCGGAATCGGGTACGCCGTAGACGCTTGGCATCCAGAGGATGGTGTCGCCGGGCCTGATCACCACGTCGTCGCTGCCCACGGACGTCTCGCGATGGTTGACCTTGAGTTTCCACGACCACGACCAGTCGAGCGGCGAGGACACGGGACCGATGCGCGTGATCAGCGCGCTCGGGGTTCCGAAGTTGTAGACGCGGAACCCGATGGACACCCCCGCTGCCTCGGCGGCGCGCACGAGGAAGGACGTCCCCCGGTTGTTGGGCACGATCGTGGTCTGCCCGCTGATCGGGTCGACGAGGGTGGTGGTGCCGCCGGTCGGAACGTTGGCCGAGCGCTCGGCCAGCACGGTGCCGTCTGGGCCCTCCGCCCTGATGCTGGCGGCATCGCTGGCGAGCACGGTCGCCGGCGACGCGAGAAGGGCGGCGCAGGCCGCGGCCCACGCGAAGCGTGCATCAATCGTCACTGATCCCTCTTTCCTCGGAGGTGATGTTTGTTCGTGACGGAGCGACGGCTGGTCTCCTGGCTCCCCGGTCTGGCGCGATGCGCATCGCCTTCCCGGGGCGGGTGCCCCAGTGGCTGGCCGAAGCCTGATGCCATCGCTCCCGGGTGACAGTGGCGGGACCGCGCCGGATTCTCACCGGCTTCCCACTTAGCGCCCCGAGGGGCGACCGTCGTCCGATTGCATACTCACCTTAGGGGGCGCGTCCGGATGTCGCCCCAGACGGGCTCGTCCTCCGGCATCGGCTCGGCGGGGTCAGCCCGCGGCGTCGAGGGCCGCCACGAGCTCGCGCACGCGGCGGTCGATCTCGTCGCGCGTCACCCGCACGGCGTCGAGCTCCTGCCCCTTGGGATCGGGCAGGTCCCAGTCGAGGTAGCGCTTGCCCGGCACATAGGGGCAGGCGTCGCCGCAGCTCATGGTCACCACCACGTCGGCCCGCTCGGAGAGGGCGCCATCCAGCCGCTGGGGGCGACGGTCGCTGATGTCGAGTCCGATCTCGCGCATCACCTCCACGACCTCGGGATGCACGCTGCCCGATGGGTCGGCGATGCTGCCCGCCGACTCGCTGGTGTGGCGTCCGCCCGCGGCGCGGTCGAAAAGTGCGCGGCTCATCTGCGAGCGGCCGGCGTTGTGAAGGCATACGAACAGCACGTGGGCCATGGGGAACCTCGGAGTCGTTCAGCCGGGACGCTAGGCGGCGGCGGGCGCGTGGAGGCCGCGCTGTTACGGGAAGAGGCAAGCGGTGGCCGCTGACCGCGACCCGGCCGAGCCTCCTGTCGCGGCGCCCGCGTCGCCCGCGGCGGCCTGTATGCATGCTGCATGATCTCCACGCGCCGCACCCTCACCGTCGCAGTTGCCGCGACCGCCCTTGCCCTCACCGGCGGCACCGCCCTCGGTGCCGGAACCTTCACCGTCAAGGAGCGTCCCACGCCGGGTGTGACCACCGGTGACACGTTCACGTGGTTCACCGGCATGTACTCGCCGCAGGGCAACCCGCGCGGTCACCTGATGGGCACGGGGCCATCGGCCGAGAACGCCACCGTGGCGCTGGCCTTCGGGTCGGGGGCGCGCATCGTGGCCCGCAATGCCCTGCCCGCGGCGAAGCCCGGCCCCGGGGGATTCCGCCGCCAGGTGCTCGGTGGCACGGGTCGATACCTCGGGGCCCGGGGCATGATGGTCACGCGCCGGGTGAAGGGCGTGTACACGCATGAGGTCACCTACACGCTGCCGCCACGCGGCACCAAGCGCACGACCATGGACTACGTCGTGCGCCTGGGCGCCGCGAAGATCACCGCCCGGGGTGGCGCCGAGGGAGTGGGCAACCTGCGGGTGATCGCCGGGATGGTCCTCGATGCCGCAGGCACCGAGGTGGGCACGTACGCCGTCGACTCCACCCTGGTGGACGTCTATGGCGCCGGCACCCACGAGTGGTATATCGGCGCCTTCGGCTACGTGTTCGCCGATGGATCGCTGATCGCACGCGGGCCGTACCAGCGGGCCAGCGCATCCGCGCCGGGGGCCCTTGTCGCATCGGGTCGGGTGGTCACCGGCGGCACCGGGGCCTACGCCGGCATGCGCGGGCAGGTGGTGGTCACGCCCAAGCCCGATGGCACCAGCACCCACTCGTTCACGCTCATCAGCGGCTAACCGCGGGCTGGCCCTAGCGGGCCTCGAAGCGGCCGAACACGAATGACAAGACGATGACCAGCGCGAACAACAGCGCCACCCACCACATGCTCTGCCCCAGGGCGATGACGGCGATGGCGGCAAGGGCCAGAACCACCACCGAGATCCAGCGTGCTGTGCGTGCCTGCGTCGGAGTCACGCTGGCAGGGTAACCACCGCAGTGGGGCTCCCGCCGGGAGATGGGCCGTCTGGGATTCGAACCCAGGACCTTGGGATTAAAAGTCCCCTGCTCTGACCAGCTGAGCTAACGGCCCGGGGAAAGGTTATCGGGCCGCCGGGCGCCGGTCCCACGGCGCGCTCCGCCGCCGGGTGGTAGCAACCCGGGCATGGCCCTTACCGACCTCGCCGACAAGCACGCCCGCGACTACATGGCGCCCCTCACCGCGGTGGTGGGGCCGATGCACCGGCTGGTGGATGCCGCGCGCGCGATGGTGGCCGAGCGCGCGGGGTCGGTGATCGTGCTCGACCCCTCGATGCAGGGTCCGGCCCTGCTGTCGGAGCGCGACCTGGCCGTGGCCATCGCCTCGGGCGCCGACCCCTCGGTGGACCTCGTGGAGCGCTGGATGCGCCACGACGTCGCGGTGATCGGCCCCGACACCAGCCTCGAGGCCGCGGGGCGCACGATGCTGCGGCAGGGGCTTCGGCACTGCCTGGTGATGGATGGCCACGAGGCCGTGGGCCTCATCTCGCTCCGCTACATCATCGGCCTGGTGCTGGGCGAGAGCGCGGTGCTTCCCGAGGCACCCGGGTTCGGGGGATAGTCGGCGTCAGGCGGATCCCGCTGCCTCGGCCCAGCGCGTGGCAGCCGCGCGAAGGCGCTGGGTGGCATCGATGATTCCCTCGAGGCCGTCCACCATCCCCTCGGCATCCGGATCGGGCCGACCGGCCTTCTCGGCCGTGCCCAGGTCGGCCCATGCCGCATCGAGCATGGGCGCGATGGCCGGCGCGGGGGCGGGGGGGCGTCGATCACGCACGGCGGCCGCGGTGTCGTGCAGCACGTCGATGACGGCCGTGACGGCGTCGGCGGTACCAGGCACCAGGCGTGCGCGCTCGGGCATGCGGGTGCCCATCACCGCCATGCGCTCAACCAGGGCGAAGGTGGCCGCCTGCAGGTCGGCGAGCGGGGCATCTGCGCCGCGGCGGGTGAGCGACTCGATGGTGGCCCCGTCGAGCACCTCGAGCGCGGCCCCCGCGGCGCGCATGGCGTCGCGCTGCGAGGCGGCGAGATTGGTCGTGCTGCCGCCCGCGCGCGCCACGGCCAGCCCCGCGGCGATGCCGTCGGCCGTGGCATCCACGGCATCGGCGAGGGCGCCGGGCAGCGCGGACGCGTGACGCGTGGGGAGCAGGAACGTGGCCAGCAGGAATCCCAGCCCGCAGCCGATGAGGGTGGCGACGAAGCGCTGCCCTGCCACGCCCGGCCCCATCGGCGCCGCGGTGGACGCGATGAGCAGCACCAGCGGCGTGAAAAGCGCCATGAACCACGCGTAGTTGACGTACCGGATGAAGGCGGCGGTGGTGCCCAGGGCGATCGCCGCCCAGGCCACCAGCCATGGATCGCCCAGCAGCCAGATGAGCGCCGCGGCGAGGATCGCCCCGGTCGCGGTGCCGAGTGCGCGCTGGGTGGTGCGCTGCAGCGACGTCCCGAGGGCCGGGGTGAGGACGTCCACCAAGGTGATGGTGACCCACGGGCCGTGCGTGGTGAGGTCGAGCAGGTCGCCGCCGCCCGCCCCGATGATGGCCATGAGGCCTCCTGCGCCGACCCCGAGGCGGATGCCATGACGGAAACCGGGTGACGACCACCGCGCGGCCGCCTTGAGGGGCGCGAGCAGCGGGCGGGGCACGTGCTCGGGGATGGGTGGCGCCTGTGGGTCGTCGGCGTCGAGCGCGTCCAGGCCGCTGATGAGCCGCTGCATCAGGCGCTCAGCGGGGCGCGAGGGCGCGAGCGCGATGGCGGCGTCGCGCGGGTCGGCGATGGCGTCGGCGCGCTGCTTCACCTCATCCATGAATTCGCGCACCGCGGCCTGCAGGGGCTGGGGATCGGGACGGGTGCGGTGCCAGATGGAATACGCCGCCAGCGACGCGGCAAAGCGGTCGGCGTCGGCGAGCACCTCGTCGCAGGGGGCATCGGACGCCCCCAGCGAGATGATGGCCAGCATCGCGCCCTCGGCCTGCAGGGTGGACGCCCACAGTTGTCGTCGTCGGTGCTGCCAGCGCGCCGAGCCATGGGATATCGCCACGATGTTCAGGCGCGCGGTCTCGAGCGCCGACAGCGCCATGGCGTGGCGCCGCTCGCTGCGCGGGTCGCGGGCCAGCAGCGCGACGGCCTTCCATCCCTCGGCCACGTGCACCTCGGCCGGTGCGAAGGGGGCGAACGGCAGCAGGACGATGGATCCCAGCGCCACCCACAGGGCTCCTGTTGCGGCCGCCACGGCCGCCGCCCAGAGGGCCGGCTGGGGTGCCGTGCCCTGCACGACCACGAAGAGGAAGAGCGGGAAGGGGCCCACCACGGCCATGCGGGATGTCGATCCGATGAGGATTCCCGACGCCACGCCCACCGCGAGGCCGGCGAGGCCTGCCTGCCAGACCGTGCCCGCGACCACCGATGCCAGCGCGGCCACGGCGGCGTTGACCGGCACCATGATGAGGTAGGCACTCACGTGGGCGCGGTACCCGCCAATGGGCTCGATGAGCGCGGTGAAGAACGCCGCGAGCGCGGCGATCATGCCGAGCACAGGCCGGCCGATGGCCAGCCCCACCATGAGGGGCCCGATCAGCGCCAGCAGCATGCGCGTGGCGCCGCGCGGGTTGGGGCGACCCGTGCCCGGCGCGGTCAGGCGGAGTGCCATCCATGTGGGGCTGCCAGGCCGGGCAGCCGCCGTGCTCACGCCGGTGCCCCCGCGGCCGGCGCCAGGCGCTGCCACCAGTGCAGGCGCGGCTGCGCGCTGGCCGCCGCCCACTCACCCGCCTCGCGTGCCAGGCGCTGCGTGGCGAATGCGATGGCGTCGAGCATGTCCACGGTGCCCGCGAGGCCGCGGGGGATGTCCTCGGCGGTGCGGGCGTCGTCCACCGCGGCGTGGGCCTCGGCCAGGCAGTCCGGCAGGTCGCCCAGGGCGGGGGGAGAGGTGCCGGCGCGCACCGCCGCCGCCACGTCGCGCAGGGCGCCGGTGAGCTGCGCGCGCAGGTCGGCCGCGCCGGGAATCGCCACGCCATCGATGGGGATTCGCCCGGCCAGCGTGCCGATGTCGCGCACCAGCTGCATGGCGGTGGCCTCGATCTCCGCCAGGGCGTCGGGGCGGGAGAACGCCTCGATCGACTCGCCCATGCGGGCCTGCAGCACGCGGGCGGCATCGTCCACGCCCAGCATGGCGCGCTGGTGCACCTCGCTCATGGCCGTGCGCGGCAGGTCGCCCGCGGCCACGCGCAGCACGGCGTCGAGGTCGTCGGCTGAGGTGTCGATGCTCGCCCCCAGCACGGCCGGCAGCTGCTCGCCGCTGCGCGTGGGCCACGCGAACGCGGCGATGGCCAGGCCGATCACGCAGGCCACGCCGGTGGCGATGATGCGTTCGCTCGCGATGGCGGCATCGAGCCCGGCGCCCACGGCCGAGAGCAGCAGCGACAGCGGCGTGAACAGCGTGATGAACCACAGGTAGTTGACGGGCTGCAGCAGGGCGGCGAGGGCCCCCACCATGAGAATCGCCGCGGCCATCGCCCAGGGCTGCCCGTACGCGATGGCCAGCAGCACCATGGCCACCACGGCGCCGAGCGCGGTGCCGAGCGCGCGCTGGGCGGCGATCTGCACCGAATCGCCGAGTGTGGGCTGCAGCACGCCCACCAGCGCGATGGACACCCATTGGCCGTGCGTGATGCCGATCACAGGCGTGCCGGCGAGCGCGGTGAACACCCCCACCGAGAGCCCGGTGGCGATGCCCAGGCGAAGCCCGTGGCGCATGGCGGTGCATCGCGGGTCGAGCGCGGCTCGCAGCGACACGCCCGTGGCGGGCCTGCGCGGGCGAGTGATGGTCACCGTTGGCGGATCGGGCATATCAAGCGCGTCGATGGCGTCGCCGATGCGGCGGCCTATGCGCAGCGCCGCGCGCATCCGTCCACGGTCCACCAGCGCGGTATGCAGCGCCGCGCCCGTGAGTCCGTCGGGATCGGGCGTGAGCGACTTCAGGCGATCCACCGACTGCTCGAGCGCCTCGGCGGGATGCGCGTGGGTGCGGTCGATGGTGCCGATGGCGATGTCGCGGGCGGCCGACTGCACGTGCACGAGCACGTCGTCCATCGCGGCGCGCACCGGGGGTTCGGCTTGCTCGCGCCGTCGCTCGTCCTCGAGGCTCGACACCAGCGATACCACGCGCGACCCCGCTACGAGGGTTGCCCACAGGCGCGCCGATACGGCCGACCACCCTGGACGCCTGCTGCGCACCGATGCCACGGTGTCGCGGGCCTGCACGATGGCCCCGAGCGCGGACTGCTGCAGGCGGTCATCGCCCGGCGCACCCGCGTAGTCGGCCACGGCCATCCAGGCGCGTCCGGTGGCGAGCTCCGCCGGGGCGTAGGGGGCCACGGGCCACGGGATGACGGCGATGAGTGCCACCCAGGCGGTGCCCACGGTCACCGCCAGCACCGACCAGCCGAATGCCGGGGCGGGCGTGAACGCCTGGGCCACGACGAAGAGCACGAGGCAGGTGGGCGCGACGAGCGTGGGAATCGCCCCCCATGCCGTGGACACGCCCGCGCTGA
Organism: Actinomycetota bacterium; assembly: GCA_016870155.1. Classification (GTDB taxonomy): domain Bacteria; phylum Actinomycetota; class Thermoleophilia; order Miltoncostaeales; family Miltoncostaeaceae; genus SYFI01. The sequence goes on from VGCE01000003.1 coordinate 46,277, forward strand.
CGCCCAGCAGCAGCATCACCACGCCGGCCGCCACGGCGTGGCCGGAGCACGCGAGCGCCAGCATCACCACGAGGGCATTGAGCATGGTCATCACCCCATACACGCGCAGGTGGCGCCCGTACCCGCCCCCCGGCTCCACCACCGAGGTGAACACCGCGCCGAGGGCCGCCAGCACGGCGAGGTCGGGTCGGCCCACGGCGATGCCGATGGCGAGCGGCGCCGCGAGCGCGATTGCCATGCGCAGCGCCGCGAGGTGTGCGGGGCGCCCGGGGCCGGGCCCGGCGAGGTACAGGCCCAGTCGGCGCGCCCGGCGCCCCTCCATGCCGAGCGCGCCCGGATGCGATGCGGTGATTTCCATTACCGCAAGTCTCGTCGGTAGGGTTGCGTCATGGCCCTGCTCAGCGACGACGACATCAGCACCGCACTGGCGGTCCTTCCCGGCTGGGGCATCGAGGACAGCATGCTCGTGAAGGAGTACGTTTTCCCCGAGGGCTTCATGCCTGCCATCGCGTTCGTGAACCGCGTGGCCGACGCCGCCGAGGCCGCCGACCACCACCCCGACATCGACATCCGGTGGAACACGGTGCGCATCGCGGTGGTCACGCATGACCAGGGCGGGATCACCGAGAAGGACACCGCCCTGGCCGCGGAATGCGACCGACTGGCGGTGGCATGACGGCCGATCCCGCCGCGCTGCTGCGGCGGGCCGCATTCCGCATGGACCCGGAGCGGGCGCATGAGTCGGCGCTGCGCGCACTGCAGGTGGGAGGCCCTGCGTTGGCCGCTGCATCATCGTGGCTGGCAAGGCGTGACGCCACGGTGGGGCAGAGCCTCATGGGCATGGAGTTCCCATCCCCCGTGGGCCTCGCGGCCGGGTACGACAAGTACGGCCGCGCCGTGCGGGTATGGGGGCGCCTCGGCTTCGGCTTCGCCGAGATCGGCACGGTCACCGCCCGGCCCCAGCCCGGCAACCCCAAGCCGCGCCTCTTCCGGCTGCCCGATGACGAGGCCATCGTCAACCGCATGGGCTTCAACAACGACGGCGCGGCGGTGACGGCCCGGCGCATGGCCGATGCCCGCAGGGGAGCGGGCGCCGGGGTTCCGATAGGCGTGAACATCGGCAAGTCGAAGGTGACGCCGCTGGATCGCGCCGCCGAGGACCACCTGGCGTCGTTCCGCCTGATGCGCGGGGTGACCGACTTCGTGGTGGTCAACGTGTCGTCGCCCAACACGCCGGGGCTGCGCGAGCTCCAGGACCGGGCGCACCTCACGGCGATCCTCGGCGCGCTGCGCGATGAGGACGCATCCATGCGCCGCCGCGACGGCCGGGTGCCAATGCCATTCCTCGTGAAGCTCGCGCCCGACCTGCCGGATGAGCAGATCGAGGACGCCGTCGACCTCGCGGGCGAACTGGGGCTCGCGGGCGTGGTGCTTACCAACACCACGATCACCCGCGACGGGCTGTCTCGCCCCGACGCGCCCGCGGCGGCCGAGCAGGGCGGGCTGTCCGGTCCTCCGCTCAGGGCACGCGCCGGCGCCGCCGTGCGCGTGGCCGCGCGCTGCGCCGCGGGTGACCTGGTGATCATCGGGGTGGGCGGCGTGATGGACGCCGACGATGCGTGGGACCGCCTTGCGGGCGGCGCATCGCTGGTGGAGGTGTGGACCGGCCTGGTGTACCGCGGTCCGCTGATCGCCCGCGACATCACCCTCGGCCTCATGGATCGCATGCGCGCAGAGGGCGTGAGCCATATCTCGGAGGTCGTCGGCAGCGACCTGGCTGCCTGATGGGCATCATCGAGCAGCTCGCCATCATTCTGGTGGCGGTGGCCGCGATGGCGCTGCTCAGCGAGCGCCTACGCATCTCGGCGATACCGCTGTTCATGGTGGCCGGCATCATCCTCGGCCCCTTCGAGCCGTTCCCCGCGGTCGTCGAACTCGGTGAGCCGCTCTACCTGATCGCCGAGATCGGGGTGATCCTCCTGCTGTTCTATCTCGGGTTGGAGTTCAGCCTCGACCGGCTCCTGCAGGCGCGCAAGCTGGTGCTCACGGGCGGGATCGTGGATCTTGTCATCAACGCGGGCCTGGGCCTGCTGCTTGGCTGGCTGCTGCTGGGGCCCGGCCCCGAGATGGTGCTTTTCGCCGGCATCATCTACATCTCGAGCAGCGGGGTGATCACGCAGGCGCTGTTCGACTTCAAGCGCCTGGGCGACGACGAGACCGACCTGGTGCTTGGCACCCTCGTGTTCGAGGACCTCGCCATCGCGCTGTTTCTCGGACTGGCATCGGGCCTGGCCGTGGGCACGGCCGTGAGCGGCCCCGACCTCACGCTGCGCGCGGTGATCGTGGTGGCGTTCGTGGGGGCGTTCCTCGTGGCCAGCCACTTCCTGCCGCGCTACATCGACCGCATCGGCCCCCGGATCGAGCGCGAGCGCCTGGCGCTGGTGGCGCTTGCGGTGGTGGTCGGCGCCGCGGCGCTGGCCGACTGGGTGGGGCTGTCGGCCCCGGTGGGCGCCCTGCTCGCGGGCATCCTGCTGTCGGAGACCGAGGCCCGCGATCGCATCGAGCGCCACCTGTTCGGCCTCCGCGACTTCACGGCCGCGATCTTCTTCTTCGTATTCGGCCTGCAGATCGACTTGGGCAGCCTCGGGGTGGTGTGGGACTGGCTGCTGCTCGCCGGCGCGGTGGCGATCGGGGGCAAGCTGATCTCGGGGTGGATATCCGGCCGAATGACCGGATTCACGCGCCGGCAGTCGTTGACCGTAGGCGCCAGCCTCATCGCGCGCGGGGAATTCTCGCTCATCCTCGCGCAGTTGGCGGCCCTCGGAACCGCGTTGTCGCTTGAATTCCGAGGCCGCGTGGTGTCGTTCGCCGGGCTGCTCGTGCTGGTAACTGCTGCCATCGGGGTGATACTTATGAGGGAGTCCCGCACCGTGGGACGCGCGATCTTCGGATCCAGGAGGAAGGTGTCGTGATCGAGGTCCGGGAAACCCGCCTGCCGGGAGTCGGGAAGAAGTTCACGATGCGCACCCAGCGCGGCGAGGACGTCTGCGCCGTGGTGCACATCGATGGCCGACGCGAGCTCTACCACCGCCCCGACCCCGACGAGGACGCCGGCGCGGTGATCGTGCTCACCGATGAGGAGGCCCACGAGCTGGGATCCATCCTGGGCGGTGTGGTGTACCGCCCCGAGCTCCTCGACAAGCTCGAGATCGCCCTCGAGGACCTGGCCATCGACTGGATCGACATCCCGGCTGACAGTCCGCTGGTGGGGCTCACCGTGGCCACCTGCCGAATCCGCACCACCACCGGCGGCACGATCGTGGCCATCATCCGCAAGGAGAGCTCGGTGGCCATGCCGCACCCCGACGAGGTCATCTTGGCGGGAGACACCCTCGTGGTCATCACCACCCCCGAGACCTTCGAGGCGCTGCAGCGCCTGGTGAAAGAGGGCCCGCCCGCGGACGTCGCCTGAGCCCCGCGGGGCTCACCCGCCATGGCTGATCCTGCACGCCGCGATCTGTGGTCGGTGATCACCGGTAAGGGAACGCCGTCGCTGCGGGGCCTGCTCACCAGGGCGGTCATCGGCGTGGGCCTGGTGTTGGGCGTGCTCGCGGCCCTGGCGATGGTGGGCCTGGTGGGCGCCACGTCGTCATACCGCGACGGCCAGCAGGCGGCGGTGGAGCGGGCCAAGGCCTCTGAGGTCATCCTCGCCGACCTGCTCAACGCCGAGACCGGCGTGAGCGGGTACACGCTCACCGGCAGCACGTCATACCTGGTGCCTTACGTACGGGCGGAGGGCACATACCCGCGCAACATGCGCCAGTTGCGGTCCCTGGTTGCCGGCGAGCCGCAGCTCGTGAAGGCGGTAGGCGCGTTCGACGCCGCCGCGAGGGATTGGTTCACCGAGGCGCGTGACCTCGTGGAACTGCGCCGCAGCGGCAACGTGTCGGAGGCCGTGGCGCGCATCGGCGAGGGCGTGGACAAGCAGCGCCTCGACCAGCTGCGGGCTGAGCATGCAGAGCTGCGCGAGCTGGTGGAGCAGCAGCGCCAGCAGGCGCTGGGGACCGCCGACCAGCGCAGGCTCTGGACGATCCTCGCCGTGGTGGCCGGCGTGCTGCTCGCCGTGCTCGTGGTGGCGGCGGCGAGCCGGTCGTTGTGGCGGCGGGTGGGCGCGCCGCTGGGATCCCTGCTGCAGGGCGTGCGCCGCGTGGGCGAGGGCGACCAGGACCAGGCCGTGCCGAGCCCGGGGCACGCGGCGCGCGAGGTTGTGGGCCTCGTGGATGCCTTCAACGTGATGCAGGACCGCGTGGTGGACCAGCGCGAGGCGGCCGAGGCCAGCGCCCGTCGCTCGGAGGCCGCGCGCGCCGAGCGCCGACTGTGGCAGACCGTGGAGCAGGGCCTGCTGCCCGAGAGCCTGCCCGCCGTGCACGGCCTGCGCATTGCCGCCCGCTACCTGCCCTCCAGCCCGGGGCTCGCCGTGGGCGGCGACTTCTACGATGCCCGCGTGCTCCACGACGGCCGGCTCGCCGTGATGGTGGGCGATGTCGCGGGACACGGCGCCGAGTCGGCCGCGCGCGCCGCGCGCATGCGCTTCGGCTGGGGCGCGCTGGTGGAGGCGGATCCCGACCCCCGGCACGTGCTGCAGATCATGAACACCCACATCGCGGAACCCCACGAGCGCGACCAGGGTATCTACGCCACCATGTGTCACTGCATCATCAGCCCGGACGGCACGGCGGAGTTCGCGCTGGCGGGCCACCCGCGCCCGCTGCTGGTGGATGGCGACAAGGCCGGCCTCGTGGAAGTCGACGCCCGCGGGCCGATCCTCGGGCTGCTCGACGAGGTCGACTGGCCGGTGACGCACATCACCGTGCCGCCCGACGCCATGCTGGTGGTCTTCACCGACGGCCTGGTGGAGGCCCGTCGCAACGACGAGATCTTCGGGTGGCAGCGGGCGGCCGACGCCCTGCTGGCCACCCGGTACACGGGCCTGGAGCAGCGCCTGGCGTACCTCACCGAGGCCGCCCAGCGCTACGACGAGGGCAACCTGCGCGACGACGTCGCCGTGCTGGCGGTGCAGGTGACGGGTGGGCCCGTCACGCGCTAGGCGCGCCGGCGGCGGCGCAGCGGAAATGCCCGGGGCACGGGCTGCAGACGATAGCCCTCGCCGATCTCGGTCTGCACGTAGGTGTACTGCCCGCCGGCCTCGTCCACCTTGCGCCGCAGGCGTCGCACCAGCACGTCCACCGAGCGGTCGCCGTCGCGGCGCTCACCGCCCCAGACGCGCTCGAAGATCTCATCGCGGCTGAGGGTGCGGCCCCGCTCCTCGAGCAGGATCCACAGCAGCTTGATCTCCAGCGGCGTGAGCGGGGCAACCTCCCCGGCCACGCGCACCTCGAGCCGGTCGCGGTCGATCTCCATCTCGCCGAGCGACACATCGCCGGCGTCACCGGCATCGTCGGCCGGACAAGTCTCGATCCTGCGGAAGAGCGCTTCGAGCCGCGCAACCAGCTCGCGGGCGGAGAACGGCTTGCGCAGAAGGTCGTCGGCGCCGAGCCGCAGGGCCTCCAGCCGGTCCTTCTCCTCCTGGCGGGCGGTCATCACCACGATCGGCAGGTCGGGTGCCCACCGCCGCACGTCCTCGATGATGCTCAGCCCGTCCACGTGAGGCAGCATGAGGTCGAGCACCAGGGCATCGGGGCGCCATGCCTTGAGGGTGGTGAGGGCGGCCAGGCCATCCTTGCTCACGCTCGTGCGGTATCCGGCCTTCGACAGGTGGTACGCGGTGGCCCGGGCGGTGCTCTCATCGTCCTCGACGATGAGGATCGTGCGCCGGTCGTCGACGTCATCGCTGGGTGGTGGCACGGCGATCATCGGGCCGGAATGTACGAGTGGCGCGCGCCCGCATCGTGACCATCCCGTGAACCGCCTGTGAACCCGCGATAACGGCCGGCGCCACGATGTTTCACCGCCTTTTCACAGCACCGCTGTAACAGTTCACAGGTCGTTCACAGGAGTTCCTGCACCCTCTTCGTCACTCGCAGGAGCACGCGGTTCGACGTGCGTTCGGCGAGGCCAGTCAGATCCCCGTTGAACGATCACAGGAGAATCCTAAAAGTGAATCGCACCATTCGCATTGCGGCCGCCACGGCCGCGGGTGTGGGCTGCCTCGCCGGAGCCAGCTCGGCCTTCGCCACGGCGACCGGATCCGGCGCCACCTTCCCCGCCGTCGCCTACCAGAACTGGTGCGGGACGTTCAAGTCCTGCTCCTACACCGGTGTCGGGTCGAGCGCCGGCATCCGTGCCCTCACTGCCAAGACGGTGGACTTTGCCGGCAGCGACGCCACTCTCACCGACGCCCAGCTCGCGGCGATCGGTGGCCGGGTCAGCTACTTTCCCACGCTCCTCGGCGCCATCACGGTGCCGGTGAACATCGCGGGCGTCACCGGAAACAAGCTGAAGCTGTCGGGTAAGGAAGTCGCCGACATCTTCCAGGGCACCATCACCACCTGGAACAACCCGGTGCTCGTGAAGAGTAACCCCGTGCTGAAGAACGCCACCGGCACCATCACGCTGTGCGTGCGCTCTGACGGCTCGGGCACCTCGTGGAACTTCAGCCGTTACCTGACCAAGATGAGCCCGGCGTTCGCGACGGCCATCAGCTTCTCGCAGACTCCGAACTGGCCGGCCAGCGCCATCAAGTCGGCCGGTAACCCGGGCGTGGCCAACTGCGTGAAGAGCAACGCGAACTCGGTGGGCTACGTGGACCTCGCCGACGCCATACGCGCCGGCCTGCAGACCAACGTGACCGCCATCGGCAAGAGCGAGCTCGTGAAGCAGGGCGGGAAGACCAAGCGCAAGCTCGTGTACGTCCTCCCGTCGGCCAAGAGCATCGAGGCGGCAGGCTCCATCAAGGTCAGCCAGATCAAGCCCGACCTCACCATCGACTTCACCGGCAGCTCGAACGCGGGCGCCTACCCGATCACCATCACCACCTGGGTGCTGGCGGTGCCGGGGCGCGCGAAGAACGGCGAGGTCAAGGGCGTGCTGGGCCAGTTCTACTCGCCTGAGGCGCAGGGAGCGCTCGTCGGCCTCGGCTTCGCGCCGCTGCCGAAGAACGTGCTGAACGTGGCGAAGGTCGCTGCGTCGAAGCTGGGCTGATCGCAGTCGTCTGCTTCATTGAGGCAACACCGACGGCCGCCCCGGGCATTCGCCCGGGGCGGCCGTCACTATTGTGCGGTTGCACACGGGACCACGCCGCCAGGCGCCTGACCGCCCTCCCGCTGCCGCAGACCACCTGACTCCACCACCGCCACCGCCACCGCCGCCTGCGCCCGGCGCCGCCCCGGGCGACCCCGGCGGTCCTGTCGCCGTCGCCCGGCTACGCCAGGGGCCCGGGGGAGTGGTGGCCGACCGGGGCTACGCGATCGTCGCGGGGCTCGCCGCCCTGCTCTCGGTCGTGGCTGTCGGGTACCTGATCTGGAAGACCGTCGAGCAGACCACCGAGGTGTGGAGCACCTTCGGCGTCTGGGGGTTCATCACCGGCACCGAGTGGATTCCGTCCACCGCCGCCGGCGACGCGATATTCGGGGCGTTGCCCTTCATCTACGGCACCCTGATGACATCGCTCATCGCCCTGGTGCTGGCCGTTCCCACGGCCATCGGCATCGCTCTCGCCACCACGGTGTTCCTCCCGCGCAAGCTGCGCGGGCCGGTCGGCGGGTTCATAAACCTCCTTGCGGCGGTGCCGTCGGTGATCTTCGGCCTCTGGGGCGTGACGGTGCTGGTGCCCTTCCTGCGCCCGGGACTTGATTGGCTGGCCAACACCTTGGGCGGCTTCAGCCTGTTCGGCTGGCAGATATTCGTGGGCCCCGTTAGCTCTGGCTCGTTCCTGGTATCCGGTCTCGTTTTGGGCATCATGATCCTGCCGATCATCACGGCGATCACCCGCGAGGTCCTTCTCACCGTGCCGCGCGACCAGCAGGAGGCGGCGTATGCGCTGGGAGCCACCCGCTGGGAGATGGTGAAGCACTCGATGCTTCCGTGGGCGCGATCGGGCATCGTGGGCGCGTCGGCCCTCGGGCTTGGGCGCGCCGTGGGCGAGACCATCGCCATCGCCATGCTGCTCGGCAACTCGCCGGTGATCTTCGGATCGCTCCTCGGCCCGGGGGCCACGATGGCCTCGGTCATCGCCCTGCAGACGGGCGAGGCATCGGGGCTGCAGCTGTCCGCCCTTACCGCCCTCGCAGTGGTGCTTTTCCTCATCGCCTTCGCCATCAATGCCATCGCGCGCATCCTGGTGCGCCGCGGCGAGAGGCCGGGCATGGGCGGCGCGGGCGGCGTGTGGTCGTCCCTGGCCCTGTGGCACCGCCCGGCCATGTCCGATGACGAGGCCCCCGCAGAGCCGACCGGTGCCGCTGCACCGCCCGCGCCGGTGGCATCCACTCCTGCGCCGCCCGCCGCCCCCACGCCAGGCCGCCGGGAGCCCCTGCCGATCTCGGGCCCGAACGCCGTATCGCGCAAGCGGCGCGTGAAGTCGGGGACGGCTGAAGGGCTCATCTGGTTCAGCCTGGGAGTCGGGATCATCCCCCTCGTGCTCATCATGTGGGAGATGCTCTACAAGGGCTTTCCGGCGATATCGGGCGCGTTCTTCACCACGCTCCCGCCGCTCGACCCCAACAGCTACGGAGGCGGCATCTCCAACGCCCTCGTGGGGACCCTCATCCTCATGGCCATCGCGACGATCATCGCCGCCCCGCTCGGCGTGCTCACGGCCCTGTTCATATCGGACGTGGCGAAGAAGACCGGCTGGCAGAAGCGATTGGCCGACGGCATCGGGTTCTTCGTCGACGTGCTCCTCGGCGTGCCCTCGATCGTGGTCGGACTCATCGTGTACCTGGGCATCGTGGTCATCCAGCAGCACTTCTCGGCGCTCGCAGGTGGAATCGCCCTGGCGATCATCATGTTCCCCATCGTCGTGCGCTCCGCAGATGAGATGCTGCGGCTCGTGCCGGTCGCGCAGAAGGAGGCCGCATCCGCGCTCGGGGCGCCCAAGTGGCGCGTGACGTGGTCGGTGGTGCTGCCCGCGGCCGGTCCGGGAATCATGACGGGCATACTGCTGGGCCTCGCCCGCGCCAGCGGCGAGACCGCCCCGCTGCTCTTCACGTCGCTGGGAAACCAGTTCTTCTCGACGAGCATCACAGAGCCGATCGCATCGATCCCGCAACTGATCTACCAGAACACCATCCAGGTCCAGACGCCTGCGTCACTTCAGCTCGCGTGGGGTGCGGCACTCGTGCTGGTGGCGATTATCCTTATCCTCAACCTGGTCGCCGCCCTGCTGGCGCGACGCACCCGCCCGTTGGAGGGACGATGAACGATGACGCCACGGCGACCACCGAGCACGACTCGCCAGGCCGGACGGCCGGTGGGGTACCGTCGCAGCCGATGGTGGATGAACAGGTCAATATCGCGCGCGTCGAGGTGACGGATGCTGCGGTCGCCGTGGCGGCGACCACCGGGCCGCTGCCGATGTTCACGCGTGACCTCTCGGCCTACTTCGGATCGCACAAGGCCGTCGAGGACATCACCCTCGACTTCCCCCGAAACACCGTGACCGCCCTCATCGGGCCTTCGGGCTGCGGCAAGTCCACGTACATCCGCTGCCTCAACCGCATGCACGAGATGGTGCCGAACGCCCGGTGCACCGGTGAGGTGATGCTGCGGGACATCGACATCTACGGCCGCGACGCCGATCCCGTGGCCGTGCGCCGCGCGGTGGGCATGGTGTTCCAGCGCCCGAACCCGTTCCCGACGAAGTCGATCCGCGACAACATCCTGGCGGGCCCCCGGTTCACCGGGACCAGGCTCAACAAGAGCGAGAAGGATGACCTCGTGGAGGCCACGCTGCGGGGCGCCGGCCTCTGGGATGAGGTGAAGAACCGCCTCCCGGCGCACGCCGGCGGGCTCTCCGGCGGGCAGCAGCAGCGGCTGTGCATCGCGCGCGCCCTCGCCGAGGAGCCCGATGTGCTGCTCATGGACGAGCCCTGCTCGGCGCTCGACCCGCAGAGCACGCTGCGCATCGAGGACCTGATCCGCGAGATCAAGGCCCGCGTCACCATCGTGATCGTCACCCACAACATGCAGCAAGCGGCGCGCGTGTCCGACTACACGGGCTTCATCACCATCGAGAACGAGGGTGACCCCGGCCGCCTCATCGAGACCGGCCCGACCAAGGACGTCTTCGGGAACCCGCAGAATGAGCGCACCGAGGCGTACGTGTCAGGCCGCTTCGGCTGATGCCGCGCCGCCTGGGCGCCGCGTGCGATCCGGTCTCCTAGGTCTCGAGCGACTCCTCTTCCTCCTCGGCCTCGCGGCGCAGCTGCCTGAAGCTGACGCCCTCGAAGAGCAGGAAGACGAAGCCGATCACCACGCCCACCACCATCTCGGTGGCCTGGAGCACGATCGAGAAGGCCAGGGCGTCGGCGGCGCTCACCCCATATGTCGCCGTGAGGGGCACCACGGCGGCGGCCTGGAACACCACCAGGTTGCCGGGCAGGATCGGGAACGACTGGGCGAGGGTGATGGTGACCAGCAGCAGTCCGGCACCGCCCCAGCCCACGTAGCCCAGGCCGAACGCGCCGAGGGTGGCGTAGATGCCCGCCCACTGCGCGAGCCAGGTGCCGAAGCTGGGGATGGCCACGCGCATCATCTGCTGCGGGTCGCGCAGGCTCGCGTGGCTCTCGTGCACGGCGCCCCAGAGGCGCTGGAAGGCACGGGTCACGCGCCGCCAGATCGACCCGGTGGACAGCCACGGCGGCACCTGGCGGTTGGGGTTCTGCAGCAGGGCCACCACCACGATGACCAGGCAGATCACCCCGAGCACCGCCGTGATCATCCACGCGTACGACGGCAGCGGCAGGAAGAGGCCGATGAGGATCACCAGCACCACCCACGCGATCGTGGTGACGATGTTCTCCACCACCACGGTGCCGAGCAGCACGGTGGTGGATACGTCCTCGCCGCGCTTGGCCAGGCGGCGACGGGCAAGCACCACCTTGGCGATCTCGCCCACGCGCGCCGCGAGAATGGTGTTGAACAGGAAGCCCACCATCAGCGGGCTCAGCAGATCGAGGTAGCGCGTCTTCTTCCTGAGGCCCGGCAGGCCGTCGACCACGCCCTTCCACGCCATGCCCTTGAGCAGCACCGACACGAAGTTGGCGAGCACCGCGATGACGAGCAGCCAGATGCTGTCCACCCGGAAGGCCGCCACCACGGCGCCCCAGTCGACGCGCCATACGAGCAGGATCACCACGATTGCGATGACGGCGATGCGTACGGCGTGCCAGGCCCACTTGGGGATCGCCCGGCGCTTCGCGGTCTCCTCGCTCATGCCACCAGCTCATCGAGCGTGACGAGCTCGAGTCCCTTCTCGCGCGCGGCCGCGCAGATGTCGGGGATTGCCGCCGCCGTGTGGGTCCTCGGGCGGTCGGGATCCCAGCCGTCGGCGTCGTGCAGCAGCAGGATGCAGCCCGGGGCGAGCGCCCGGGCCGACCGCTGGGCCACCACGTGGGGGCCGGGGTCGGCCGAGTCGAACACGCCCGTGGTCCAGCCCGCCATGCGGTAGCCGGCCGATCGCACGGCCGCCCACGTGGCCGGGCCGCGGAACCCGTGCGGCGCGCGGAACACGTGCGTGAGCACGTCGGGGCCGGCGGCATCGGCCACGGCATCCTTGGTGCGGGCGAGCTGGTCGCGCACGTGACCCGGCCCCCGCATCACCAGGATTCCGTGGTCGTACCCGTGGCTTGCCACCTGATGGCCCTCGTCATGCATGCGGCGAACCAGCTCGGGGTGGCGCCGCGCCTGGCGGCCCAGCACGAAGAAGGTGGCGCGCACGCCCTCGTCGGCCAGGGCGTCGAGGACCGCCGGGGTGGACGGGCCAGGGCCGTCGTCGAACGTGAGGGCGGCGCGCGGGCGACCCGAGGGGCCCCGGCTCACCACGGGGCCGAATACCGGGGACGCGGGGCGGAAGGCCCCCCAGGCGCCCAGCGCGCCCGCGCCGAGGATCCCCGCCGCGAGCACGGGCTTCCGGGGCCGCGCGAGCGCGGCGGCCGCCAGGAGGGCCAGCTCGATGGCGACGACGCGGCGGATGGTCCGGTTCTTGGTCATCGGCTGGGTCATCGGCACTCGCGCGCGAGGGTAGCAAGGGGGCGCGTGGCACCCGACCGGTGGCACCCGGCCGATGAGAGTGCCAGAGCCTTGGGGACGGGTCTATACTCGATCCGCGCCCCGTCTCAGGAGTACACGTGCCGGTCTACGACTATCGCTGCGAGAAGGGCCATCGCTTCGAGGCCATCCAGAGCATGTCCGACGAGCCCCTCGCCAGGTGCGAGGAGTGTGGAGCGCCCGCGCAGCGCGTGCTTCATGCGCCGGCAATCCACTTCAAGGGCAAGGGCTTCCACAACACCGACTACGGAACCAAGAGCCGGCCGAAGGAGCCCGCCGCGGCGCCATCGGGTGGCAACGCCGCGGGTGGGGACTCAGGTGGCAGCACTTCGGGCGGGTCGTCCGAAGGCGCCGGCAAGAGCACTGGCAAGACCGTGGGGCTCGACAGCATCTAACTAGCGGCCGACGAACTCGGCGACCTGTTGCTCGTCGAGGTCGGGTTCGCCAACCACGTAGGAGATGCCGTTCACTGTGCGCGGGATGCCCGCGAGCACGACGCGATCCCTCGGGTCCGAGCGCAGGCGCCACTGCAGCCACCCCAGCTTCATGAGGTCGGACGTGCCCATGTCGGTTCCGATCGATCGGATCGCCGCCGCGCCGTTCCAGGGCGCGACGGGGATGGAGGTGAGGGACGCCATCTTCGCCTTCAGGCCGGTCACGAACGCCTGCTGGCGTGCGGCGCGCTTGATGTCGCCATCGCACTTGCGCACGCGCACGTACTGCAGTGCGCGCTCGCCATCGAGCTCGATCTGCCCGCGCGGGAACGACACGGTGAGGCCGCCCGAGTAGGGGCAGTCCCGCACCGGCGTGGGATTGTTGACGGTGACCCCGCCCATCTCGTCGACCATGCGCTTCACGCCGTTGAATCGCACCACGATGATGTGGTGGATCGGCAGCCCGGTGAGGTCGCGCACGGCGTTGATGATCCCGCGCTGGCCGCCCAGATACATCGCGGCGTTGATCTTCTCGGTCCCGGCACCGGGCAGCTCCACGCGGAAGTCGCGCGGTATCGACAGCCACTTCACCTTGCCCGCGCCCGGGTCGGTGCGCATGATCATGATGGTGTCGGCACGGGCGCGCGACTCGCCGCCGCGGGCGTCCCATCCCACAACCAAGGTGTTCTGGGGCGATGACAGCAGCGGGCCGGCAGGTGACAGCGCCGCGCGGGCGCTGGGGGGCACGCGGCCGTTGGCCGTGGATACGGCCCCGTTGACCGTCATGAAGCCCAGCACGCCCCACGTGATGACGCCGATCACCAGCAGCGTGCCCACGCGCCACGCCCAGCCCCACGCGCCGATGCCGCGCAGCGACCACCAGCGGCGCGTGGGCTGCGGGGCCCAGGGGTCGATGTCGGGCTTCGGCTCGTGGCGCTCTGCGGCGCCGGCCCCCTCGGTCAGCTGCTGCAGGCCCTCGAGGCCCTCAGCCGACTTCGCGGATCCGCGCGCCTTGAAGCGGCGATATGGCTTGCCCTGGGGCGGCATCGGCTGGCGATGGTACCGTCGCCCACGGGTGTTCCGGCGAGCGGGGGGTATATGAGCGTCATCGGCGTGGATGTCGGTGGCACCAAGATCGCCGCGGGGCGCCTCGACCCCGCGCGCGCGGTCACCGATTCCATCGTCATCCCCACTCCCGATGGGGGAATGGCCATCATCGACGCCATTGCCGGCCTGGTGGCCGACCTCTCGGCGGGGTCGCCCGACGAGGTGCGCGCCGTGGGCGTGGGCCTGCCCGCCACGATTGATGCCATCACCGGGCGGGTGGCCCACTCGGTGCACACCGGAATGGTTGACTTCGACGCGGCCGGGGCACTCGAGGCCGCCGTGGGGCTGCCGGTTTTCCTCGGCAACGACGCCAACCTCGCGGCGCTGGCCGAGCACCGCCTCGGCGCTGGCCGCGGGCACGCACACGTGGTGCTGCTCACCGTGGGCACGGGCATCGGCGGCGGGCTCATCATCGATGACCAGGTATTCCGCGGCGGGCGCGGTCATGGCGCCGAGCTGGGGCATGTCTCGGTGGACGGCAACGGGCCCCCGTGCCAGGGCGGATGCCCCAACCGGGGCTGCATCGAGACCATGTGCAGCGGCACCGCGCTGGCGCGTGCGTTCCGGGCCCTCGCCGCGGACAACCCCGATACCGCGCTCGGGCGTCTGCACGCCGCAGGCGATCTCGACAGCCGGTCGGGCCTCGCGTTGGCGCAGCAGGGCGATCCCGAGGCGCTGGCGATCGTCACCACGGCGGGGGAGTGGCTGGGGGTGGCCGTGACGTCGCTGGCCAACACGTTCGACCCCGACATCATCCTCATCGGGGGTGGGCTGTCGGCCGCGGGCGAGCTGCTGCTCGGGCCCGCGCGCGACATCTACCAGCAACGTGCCCTGCCGCCCACGCGCCGGGCGCCGCTGCAGGTGGCGGCCCTCGGGCCCGATGCCGGGATGGTGGGGGCCGGGGTGATGGCGCACGAGGGCATGGGCGCATGAGCGGCGCCCTCGTGGTTGTGGCCACGCCCATCGGCACGCTTGAGGACCTCTCGCCGCGCGCCGCCAGGGCGCTGCGGGACGCCGACGTGGTGGCCTGCGAGGACACCCGGCGCACCGCCGTGTTGCTGCGACACGCCGGATCCGGGGCCCCCATGGTGCCGGCGCACGAGCACAACGAGGCCCGCCGCGCCGCCGACCTCGCCCGCCGCATGGCCGACGGGGCCACCGTCGTGCTGGTCAGCGACGCCGGCATGCCCGGCGTGAGCGACCCGGGCGCGCGCGTGGTGGCGGCTGCGGTGGAGGCCGGCGTGCCGGTCACGGTCATCCCGGGCGCGGGAGCCGTTGAGACGGCCCTCGTGGCATCGGGGCTGGCATTGGGCGCCGGCTACGCCTTCGCGGGCTTTGCGCCGCGCAAGGCGGCCGAGCTGCGGGCGTTCGTGGAGCGCCTCGATTCGTGGGGCGAGCCCGTGGTGGTGTTCGAGGGGCCCCGGCGCGTGGGCGCGCTGCTGGCGGCCATCGCCGAGCACGATCCCGATCGCCCCGTCGCCGTGTGCCGGGAGCTCACCAAGGTGCACGAGGAGGTGCTTCGCGGCACCGCTGCCGACCTTGCCGCGCGCATCACCGCCCCGCTCAAGGGCGAGGTTGCCGTGGTGGTGGGCCCGCCCGCCGCCCCGCCGGCGCCCGACGAGCACGTCCTGGCAGAGCACATGGTGCCCATGCTCGATGCCGGCATGAGCCCGGCCCGCGCTGCGGACGTGGTGGCGGCGCTTGGCGCCGCCCCCCGAAACGTCGCCTACCGCGCGGCGCTTGCCGCCGCGGCGATGCGCGACTCGGCGTAGGCCAGCGCCGCCGCGCGGGCCGAGGGGTCATGCGGCAGCGCGGCCTCAGCCCGTGCGCGGCGGGCGTCGTCACCCGATACCACCGCCCGGGCGAGTGCCTCGCCGTCGGGGAGGATGCTGAGCGTCCTTGCGGGGTGACTGTCACCGGCGGTGACTGTCACCGTTTCCAAGTGCCCCGGGCCGCTCAGCAGGCCTCCTGGTCCACGCACCGTGAGACCTCCCGACAGGTCGATGGGCACGCCGTTGATCGCGCCCTGCGATCGCATCGAGCGCCAGCCACCGCCCTCGGCCACGGCGGGAGGCGGCAGGCCCAGGGCGCGCGCTGCGCGCGCGGCGTCCTGCTCCCGCACCTCGAGGTCCACGTCGTGCGGGCGCACTGCCCCGCCGCGCACCAGGCGCGCCGCACTGCCTGCGAGCAGCCACGGCACGCCCGCCTCGTGCAGGCGCAGCGCCACGGCGTGCACCACAGCCAGCACCCGAGCGGGGGGTGGGGGTGCCGTCGCTATGCTGCCTCCTCCGTGCCCGGCCGCTTCTTCATCACCACGCCCATCTATTACGTCAACGCGGACCCCCACGTGGGTCACGCCTACACGACGATCATGGCCGACGTGATCGCCCGCCACCACCGCCAGCGGGGCGAGAACGTATTCTTCCTCACCGGCACCGACGAGCACGGGGCCAAGATCGCCCGGGCCGCCGAAGACGCCGGGCGCACCCCCAAGGAGCACGCCGACGACCTCTCGGCGCGCTTCCGCGAGATGGGCCGGGTGCTCGGCGCGAGCAACGACTTCTTCATCCGCACCACCGACGAGCAGCACATGGCGGCGGTGCAGGAGCTCATCGTGCGCATGCACGAGAAGGGCGACATCTACAAGGGGTCGTACGGCGGCTGGTACTGCACCTCGTGCGAGGCCTTCTACGGCGAGGGCGACCTGGCCGAGGGGCGCACGTGCCCCATCCATCGGCGCGAGGTGGAATGGATCGAGGAGGAGAACTGGTTCTTCCGCCTCTCGGCGTACCAGGACCGCCTGCTGGCCCACTACGACGCCGTGCCGGCGTTCGTGCGGCCGAGGTCGCGCATGAATGAGGCCCGCAGCATGGTGGAGATGGGCCTCGACGACCTCTCGATGAGCCGCGCCCAGGTGGAGTGGGGGGTCACCGTGCCCTGGGACCCCGCGCACACGGTGTACGTGTGGGTGGACGCCCTGTTCAACTACTACACGGCCCTCACCTACGCCGATCCCGGCACCGACCTGGTCGACCGCCTGTGGCCGCCCACGCTGCAGCTGATGGCCAAGGACATCCTCAAGTTCCACGCGGTCATCTGGCCCGCGCTGCTCATGAGCGCCGACCTCGCGCTGCCCGAGCGCCTCTTCGTGCACGGCTACGTGCTGAAGGGCGGCGAGCGCCTCTCGAAGACCACCGGCAACATCGTCGACCCCTTCCCGTTCATCGAGCGGTACGGCCTGGACGCCCTGCGCTACTACCTGTGCCGCGAGATCCGCTTCGGCGATGACGGCACGTTCACCGACGAGGGGTTCCACCAGCGCTACACCGCCGAGCTCGCCAACGACTTCGGCAACCTGCTCTCGCGCACCACCAAGATGATCGAGCGCTACCGCGCCGGGGCGGTGCCCGCCGACCCCGGGGGAGACCCCGGCCTGGCCGACGAGGCGCTGGCCGTGCGCGAGCAGGTGCTGGCGCACTTCGACCGCGACGACGTCACGGGCGCGGTAGAGGCCGCGTGGGCCTGGGTGCGCCGCCTCAACCGCCTGGTGGAGGAGCGCGAGCCGTGGGCGCTGGCCAAGGACGACGCCCGTGCGGCCGAACTCGACCAGGCGCTGTTCAGCCTGGCCAACGGGCTGCGCATCGCGGCGATCCTGCTGTGGTCGGTGCTGCCGACCTCGTGCGAGGCCGTGCTGGCGGCACTGGGTGAGCCCGGGGATGGCCTGCTGCTGGCCGGGGCCCGGTGGGACGCCGGCACCCCGGGTGCCCACGTGAGGCCCCCCGAGCCGCTCTTCCCGCGCATCGAGGTGGATGAGGTGACCGCGTAGTCGACTCGCACTGCCACCTGCCGTCGTGCGACGACCCCGTGCCCGACCTCATCGCGGCCGCGGCCGCGGCGGGGGTGGAGCGCGTGGTCACGATCGGCTGCGGCCGCAAGCAGGGCGAGCAGGCGGTGGCGCTGGCCGAGTCCCACCCCGAGGTGTACGCCGCCGTGGGCGTGCATCCGGTGGATGCCGGGCGGGGCAGGTGGCGCGACTGCGATGTCGACTGGCTGCGCGACCTGGCCGCGCACGAGAAGGTGGTGGCCATCGGTGAGGCGGGCCTCGACTACTTCCACGATCGCACCACCCCGGACGACCAGCCACGGGCCTTCCGCGCCCAGGGCGAGCTCGCCGCCGACCTCGGAATGCCCCTGGTCATCCACACCCGTGACGCGGCCGACGACACCATGGTGATCCTGCGCGAGATGGGCCTCACCGACGTGGTGCTGCACTGCTTCTCGATCCCCGAGTACCTCGATGAGGCCCTTGATCGCGGCTGGACCATCAGCCTGGCGGGGCCGGTGACCTTCCCGAAGAACACCCCGCTGCGCGACGTGGTGCCGCGTATCCCGGCCGGCCGCCTGATGGTGGAGACCGACGCGCCCTACCTGGCGCCGGTGCCCATGCGCGGCAAGCGCAACCAGCCGGCCTATGTGGCGCACACCCTGGCCTGCGTAGCCGAGCTGCGCGGGGATGCCCTGGCCGACCTCGACGCGGCAACGTCGGCCACCGCCGCGCGCGTGTTCGGGTGGTGAGCGGACCCCCCAAGCGCGTGGGCACGCAGCGCCTCATGGAGCGCCATGGCATCAGGCCGGACACCGACCTGGGCCAGCACTTCCTGCTCGACGAGAACCTCGCCGACCTCGCCATGCGCATGGCCGAGGTGGGGCCCGACGACGTGGTGCTTGAGGTCGGGGCGGGGCTCGGCACGCTCACTGCCGCCCTGGGCCGCGCCGCGCGCGCGGTGCACGCGCTCGAGGTGGACCCGCGCATGGAGCAGCCGCTTGCCGAGGCCACGGCCGGCCTCGACGGCGTGCGGGTGCTCTGGGGTGACTGCTTGAAGACCGACCTTGAGGCGCTTGACCCCCCGCCCACACGGGTGGTGAGCAACCTGCCGTACCACGTGGCCACGCCGATCCTCATCGAGAGCATCTGCCGGCTTCCGCTGGTCACCCACTGGGCGCTGATGACCCAGCGCGAGGTGGCCGACCGCTGGCTGGCCGGGCCGGGATCGCGGCTCTACGGCGGGCCCTCGGTGATCATCCAGCTGGCGTGCGAGGCCACCGGTCGCCGCTCGGTGGGGCGCGAGGTGTTCTCTCCGCGGCCGCGGGTGGATTCCGCCCTGGTGGGCCTGCGTCGCATCGCCGCCGCCCCCGACGACGCCACGCGGGCGCTCGTGCGGGCCGCCTTCGCAGTGCGCAGGAAGACCCTCGTGAATGCCCTGGGGCAGGCCGGTGCCGATCGCGACGCCGTGCGGGCCGCGCTTGCCGACCAGGGGCTTGATGCCACCGTGCGCCCCGAGCAGGTGGAGCCCGCGGCCTACCCGCGGCTGGCAGCCGCGCTCCGGCGGCAGGCATGAGGGGCGTGAGCACGCGCGACCGGGTCACGGCGGATGCCCCGCCGAAGGTGAACCTGCGCCTGCTGGTGGGGCAGGTGCGCCCCGACGGCTACCACCCCCTGCGCACCCTCATGGTGGCGCTGCAGGGCCCGGTCGACCGGGTGACCGTCAGCCCCTCGACCGAACGGCGGGTGTCGTGCCCGGGCGTCGACGGCCCGGCGAACCTCGCCTGGGCGGCGCTGGATGCGCTGGAGGCCGAGGCGGGGGAGGCCCTGCCGACGCTCGCCGTTGACATCGACAAGGTGCTGCCCGCGCAGGCGGGCATCGGCGGCGGATCGAGCGATGCGGCGGCGACCCTGCTGGCGGCCGACCGGCTGCTGGGACTGGGCCTCACCCCCGACCGGCTCGAGCGCGCGGCCGCCGCGGTGGGGTCGGATGTGCCGTTCTTCATCCGGGGCGGCGCGCAGTGGGCCACCGGGCGGGGAGAGGTGCTCGAGCCCGCTGCTGCCCCGCCATTCGAGTGCGTCATCGCCGCGTCGTGCGCGGGGTTGTCCACGCCCGCCGTGTACGCCGCATTCGACTCGCTCCCCGCGCCGCCGCCCGACGACGGCCTGCCGGCGCCCCCCGACGCCGCGGGGCTGCCGCGGTGGTGCCGCAACGACCTCTGGCCCGCGGCCAGGTCGCTTGACCCGGCGCTCGAGGCGCTTCACGCCGACGTCGAGGCGGCGGGCGCCGCCCCGGCGCTGCTGTGCGGCAGCGGGTCGGCTATCTGCGGCATCGCTCCCGATTCGCCGGCTGCCGATGCGCTGGCCCGCCGCCTGGTCACCGCCCGCCCCGACCTGCTCGTGCTGCGCGCGGGATTCCCGGGCGCAGCGCCGCCTGCGGACTAGCGGAAGCCCACGCCCGCGCCCGCCCGGCGCTTCACGGCCGCCAGGTCGGGTGGGTTGAGGGCGATGAGCTCGGGCACGGTGACCACGGTGTAGCCCTGCTTCTTGATCCACGGCAGCAGGCGGTTGAGCGCCCAGTAGGTCTGCCCGCGGTTCTCGTGCATGAGGATGATGGCCCCGGGCTTCACCCCGGCCTTGCTGATGCTCAGGATCTCCTCGCGGCTCGCGCCGAGGGAGTCACGGCTGTCGGTGGACCACAGCACGTTCAGCACGCCCTTCCTCTTCAGCCACGCGTTGAGGGGCAGCGTCGTGGACCCGTACGGCGGGCGGAACAGCTGTACGCGGTCGCCGGTGATGTTGGTCAAGGCCGTCATGCTGCGCGACACCTCGGACAGCTGGCGGGACACCGGGATGCCGGGTAGGTACGGGTGCGACCACGTGTGGTCGCCCACCGCGCCCTCGCGGCTTTCGCGACGCAGGGTGTCGCTCCACTGCTCGAACTTCTTGCCGTTCACGAAGAAGGTGGGGCGGAAGCCGTACTTCCTGAACTCGTCCATCACCTTTTCGGTATAGGACCCCGGCCCGTCGTCCATCGTGATAGCCAGGTACTTGCCCTGCACGCCCGCCTCGTAGAGGGGAATGCCAAGAGCCGCGACACGTGCCACGGCCTCCTGCTGCTCGGCCTCCGAGGGCATCGCCGGGCCCTTCGCGATGCCGGTCGTTGGAAGCGCGATCAGGGCTGCTGCGGCTGCGATGGCAAAGGCAATGCGGCGCATGGTGGGTAGTGAAGCACGACGTGCTGCCGGCACCGTGCCGAGGCGCCCGGGTGCGACCGTCGCCGTGGGGTTCGCTGTTACCCTCGGCGCGGTGTCGGAAATGCAGATCGCTATCGAGGAGGAACCCCCCCGCCACGGGACCAGGTGGCACCACGCGCTGATGGGGCGCCGCCTGCTGTTGGCGATCCTCCTCGCGGCCGCCGAGGCCGTGCTGCTGCTGTTCTGGGGGCCGTCGTTCCTCTGGGTGCTGCTGGGCGCGGTGATCGTGCTGGCCCTCGCCGTGGGCCTGCTCAGCCGCGTGCCGGCCGGCCTCGGCCGCGACGTGCTCATCATCGTGGGCGGCGCGCAGGCGATCGTCGTGGGCATTCCCCTGCTGCTGGGCCTCGGCGTGATCGTGGCCGTGATCATCGGCATCATGCTCATCGCCGGCTTGGTGTTCGTCGCGGTGGCCAAGCGCCGATGAGCGCCGTGCACGCAGCGCCGCCTCCGGCCATCTCTGCGCCCGTGCGCGGGCGCGAGTCGGCGCGTGAGTCGCAGGTGTTCGACCAGGACGTCCAGGCCCTCACCGGCCAGGCATGGCTGCGCGCCATCCGCTGGACGCCCGCGGGGCGCCTCTACAACAAGCCGCCGCTCGTGGCGGTGCTCGACACCGGCGTGGCCCCGGGCGCCGCGGGTCTGGCGGGCCGCGTGGACACCCAGCACGCGAAGTCGTACGCCTTCGGCGGCGGCGATCCGCTCGTCGACGCCCAGGGCCACGGCACGATGGTGGCGGGCGTCATCGCCACGGTGGCATCGGGGGCCGAGGCCAACCCCGGCGTGGCGATCCTGCCCGTGCAGATCGCCGGGCCCACGGGCCAGACATCCGCACAGGCCGTGGCCGAGGGCATCTACTACGCGATCAGCCAGCGGGCGCGCATCATCAACCTCAGCCTGCAGGGCTCGTCGCGATCGAAGGTGGAGCAGGACGCCATCAACGCCGCGGTGCGCGCGGGAATCCTCGTGGTCGCCGCCAGCGGCAACAGCGGCAAGGACACCTGCGGGGTCGCAGGGATCACCCAGTGCGAGTACCCCGGGGCATATCGCCACGTGCTCGCCGTGGGCGCCACCGATGAGGCCGGCACCGCGCTGCCCGAGAGCACGCGTGGCATGCACGTGGCCATCGCGGCGCCTGGCCGCGACATCGTGGCGGGCAGCGCGCGCGGCCCCGAGGGCGGCCAGCGCTTCGAGACCCGCACCGGCACCTCGATGGCCGCCGCGGTGGTGACCGGCGTGGCGGCACGCCTGCTGGCCGCGCGGCCGTCGCTCACCGCAGACCAGTTGACCGAGATCATGATGTCCACGGCGCGGGGCACCGCGGGCGGCCTCGACAGGGCACGCGGCGCCGGGCTGGTGGACCTTCCGCGTGCGCTGGCGGCCAAGCCGCCGTGGCTCGACACCACCGAGCCCGATGACGACGCCCCCGGCGCCCGCGGCCTCAGCCCGCTGGTGGCCCGTGGGTTCTCGTACGGCCAGCGCAAGGGACGCCTTCGCACCTGGGCCGATCTTCGCGACTACTCGGTGGTGTACCTGAAGAAGGGCCAGCAGCTCACGGCCGAAGCCACGGTGCAGCCGGGCAACGACGTGGACCTCTACCTGTGGAAGCCCGGCACCCCGCTCTACCGGCAGGGGGCGAAGTTCGCGCGTGAGTGGCTGCTGGCCGGCGCGGTGAACAAGGGCCCGGCGGATACCCTCACCTACCGGGCGCCCGAGGAGGGCGAGTACCTGCTCGAGGTGCGCCTGGCGGGGGCCCAGCGCCTGGTGCGACCGCGCTACCTGGTGAGCGCCACGGTGACGAAGCCCACCACCACCGCGGGCGCAGCGGGCGCCACCACGCCGGGCGCGGGCACCGGGGGCACCGGTAGCGGGGGGACCAGCAGCCGCGCGCGCTGACGCGGCGTGCATCGCCGCGTTTCGCCCATGTTGCGGAAACCGCGTTCGGGCTGGAAGCGCCGGTGGAAAAGGGCTTTGATGCCAGGATGGCCACCCTGGGCACGACGTCACGGGACCTCTCGGACCCCGCCATCTACGTGAACCGCGAGTTCTCGTGGCTCGACTTCAACGCGCGCGTGCTGGCGCTCGCGGCCGATCCGTCGCAGCCCCTGCTCGAGCGGTGCAAGTTCCTGTCGATCTTCTCGAGCAACCTCGATGAGTTCTTCATGGTGCGCGTGGCCAGCGTTATCGACGCCCTCGAGGCCGGCCGGACATCGTCCACGCCCGACCAGCTGCCGCGCGAGGAGGTGCTCACGGGGATCCGCGAGCGCGTGCTCGAGCTGACGGCCCTGCAGGCCTCGGTGTGGCGCGACGAGGTGCGCCCCGCGCTCGCCGCCGAGGGCATCGTGGTGGCGAACATCGACGACCTGTCCGAGGCCGCCCAGGACGACCTGAACGTGCGGTTCGAGCGCGAGATCCAGCCGGTGCTCATACCGCTGGCGGTCGGGCCCGGGCTGCCGTTCCCCTACATCAGCAGCCTGTCGCTGAACCTGGGTCTCACCGTGCGCGACCCCGACACCGGCGAGTCGCGGTTCGCGCGCGTGAAGGTGCCGCGCATGCTGCCGCGCTTCGTGCGCGCGGGGGACATGCTCGTGCCGGTGGAGCAGGTGATCGCCGCCAACCTCGGCGAGGTGTTCCCCGGCATGAATATCACCCGCCGGGTGCTCTTCCGGGTCACGCGCGACGCCGACTTCTCGATCTCCGACGAGGCCGACGACCTTCTCAACGCCGTGGAGCGCGAGCTGCGCCGCCGCAGGTTCGGCGGCCCGGTGCGCCTGGAGGTCGAGGCCCGCAGCAGCAGCACCCTGCTGGAGGAGATCAAGGAGGGGCTCGGGGTCACCGAGGATGAGGTGTATCCCATCTCGAGCCTGCTCGACCAGACCTCACTGTGGCAGGTGGCGTCGATCGACCGCCCCGACCTGAAGTACGCCCCGTGGGAGCCCCGCGTGCCGACGCGCCTGGTGGGCGGCGGTGATGAGGGCGGAATGTTCACGGAGATCCGCCGCGCCGACATCGTGGTGCACCACCCGTACGACTCGTTCGAGGCCAGCGTGGCCCGCTTCGTGTATGAGGCCGCTGACGACCCCGACGTGGTCACGATCGAGCAGACGCTGTATCGCACCAGTGGTGACACGCCGATCGTCCCGGCCCTCATCCGCGCCGCCGAGCGCGGCAAGGGCACGGTATGCCTCGTGGAGCTCAAGGCGCGCTTCGACGAGGAGCAGAACATCCGCTGGGCCAAGGCCCTCGAGCGAGCGGGCGTGCACGTGGTGTACGGCCTCCCGGGCCTCAAGACCCACGCCAAGCTCTGCCTCGTGGTGCGCCGCGAGGGCAACCGCCTGCGGCGGTATGCGCACATCGGCACCGGTAACTACCACCCGACCACGGCGCGGCTCTACACCGACGTCGGGCTCTTCACGTGCCGCGAGGACGTGGTGGACGACGTGGCCGACCTCTTCAACTACCTCACGGGATTCGCGCGCCCGCCTCGCTACCGGCAGTCGCTGGTGGCGCCGGAGCACCTGCGCGACGCGCTCGTGGACGAGATTGACCGGGTGACCGCCCGGCACGAGCAGGGGCACCCGGGCCACATCCGCCTCAAGCTCAACTCGATGATCGACGGGCGCATCATCCGCGCGCTCTTCCGGGCGTCGTGCGCCGGGGTGCCGGTGGAGATCTGCGTGCGCGGCATCTGCGGGTTCCTGCCCGGAATCCCCGGCGTGAGCGAGAACATACGGGTCACCTCGGTGGTCGGGCGGTTCCTCGAGCACTCGCGCATCTTCGTGTTCAGCAGCGGAGACGACCGGCGGGTGTTCACCGGGTCGGCCGACCTCATGGCCCGCAACCTCGACGACCGCGTGGAGCTCGTGGTGCGCGTGGATGACGAGGTGGCGGCCGATTACCTGGTGTCGATCGTGGACCTCATGCTCGCCGATACCGCCTGCGCGTGGAGGCTCACCCCCGACAGCTCATGGGTGCGCGTGGTGCCGGCACCGGGTGAGGCGCCGTTCTCGGGCCAGCAGGCGCTGATCGACCGGGCCGCGCCGCGGCCCGAGGCGGCCCCGAGGAGCGACCGCTGACCGGTCCTCACGCGCTATGGTGCGCGGCGTGAGCACCGAGAACGCAGAGACGGCCGGGGCACCGGAGGCCGTGGCCCCCGATGCCGGGGCCGATGACCCGGGCACGACCGGCTGGTCGCCGGTCGTGCCGCCCACCTTCCACTCGCCGGCTGCCGACCTCAACCAACTGAGGAACGAAGCCAAGCGCATCGCCGATGCCGCGCCCGGCCAGCCCGTGCACGACAGCGTGCTGTCGCGCGCCCGCGCGCTGGCGGCCGCGCTCGAGCACGACCTGGGGCTGCCGCCGACCGCCGAGGGGCTCTCGTACGCCGACCTCGCGGTGCTGCTCTCGCAGAGCCGCTAGGCGCCGCCCGCCCCGCACGAAGCCATGAGCGTGCTCGGGGGCCTCTGGCGGCTCACGAATGCGGTCACCGACCGGGTGATGCGCCACTCGCAGATGGCCCGGGCGAGCCAGTTCGCCTACGTGGCGTTCCTCGCATCCATACCCTTCTCATTCGTGCTCATCTCGATCATCGGCCTGGTGGCGAGCCCGTCGGCCTACGCGTCGCTCATCGACAGGGCCCGGGGGACGATCCCCGACCAGCTGGCCGACTTCCTCGACGAGATCCTGCAGTCGGCGTCGTCCAGCACCGGGCAATCGATCACCTTCCTGGCGCTCGGACTGATCATCGGCCTCTGGCTCGCCGGCAACGTGGCGGGGTCGATCACCGACGGCCTCGACGACGCCTTCGAGCGGCCGCACCGGTCATGGCTGCGCGGCAAGGCGCGTGCCATCGTCACGGCCGTCCTCACCGCCCTGGTGTTCGTGGTGGCCACGCTGTTGTCGGTGGTCGGTCCGCCCGTGCTGCAGTGGGCGGCCGAGCGGGTGGGGGCGGGACAGGCGACGCAGGTGCTCGTGCAGGTGGGGGTGGCTCTCGTCGGCGCCGCGATCTTCTGGGGTTTCCTCGTGCTGCTCTACCGCTACGGCCCTAACGATTCCACCGCCCACACCCGTCATGCGGTGCCCGGCGCCGTGGTGGGCGTGATCGGCTGGATCATCGTGGCCAGTCTCTTCCGCCTCTACGTCGACAATTTCGGCTCGTACAACCGCGTGTATGGCAGCCTCGGCGCGGTGGTGATCTTCCTGGTGTTCCTCTACCTCACGGGCCTGGTCATCCTCATCGGCGGCGAGGCCTCCGCGCAGCTGGCCGCCGATGAGGATGACGGGGATCCCGCGCCGGGCTGATCAGGCGTGCCTGCCCCCGGGGTAGTTGCGCTTGAGGTATGTGCTGACGGGCCGGTTGAGCACCCAGATGAGCGGCGAGTATCCGCCGAGGAGGGGCGCGAGCGGGATCGCCAGCAGGAACACCATGGCACGGCCGATGCCGTCGAGGCTGTGGTCGTCAACCGCCACCCTCTGCAGCCACGTCAACGCGAGGCTGCAGAGCGCCAGCAGGCCGGCGTACACCGCCGTGGTGACGATCGACGATGGCGCATCCGAGAAGAACTCCAGCCCGAAGGGAAGGAGGCAGATCAGCGCGAGGAACGCCATGTTCGCGAAGAGCACCCGCCGCGACGCCTCGGGGCCCATCTTCGCGAAGACATCGTGGTGGCTCACCCAGAAGCCCGTGATGATCGCGAAGGTGATGAGGAAGTAGATGATCTGGGGGACGGTGTCCGACCACAGGGCCTCGCCGGGGGTGTCGCCGCCGCTCACGATCGGTGGCGTGATGCGCAGCACCATCAGCGTGATGGCCACGGCGAGCACGGCGTCCGAGAAGAACTCGAGCCGCTTGGTGCTGATGGGGATCATCGGAACGCTCACGCCATCAATCCTGGCAGTCGGGGCACCAGTACGTGGTGCGGTTGGCGTCGCCCTGCCCGCGTGAGCGTACCGGCGCTCCGCATCTGCGGCAGGGGCGCCCCCGGCGTCCGTACACCCAGGTGCGCTCGCCGGGCCGCGCGGTGCCGAGCGGGGGGCGGTAGGTGCGGATGCGCCCCCGATCGCGCACGCCGGTGGCCAGCAGGTCGGCGCCGATCGCCCCGATCGACTGCGCCTCCTCGGGCGTGAGCGTGCCCACCTGGCGCCAGGGGTCGACGCCCGCGAGGAACAACGTCTCGCTCTTGTAGACGTTGCCGATGCCGCTCATCACCCGCTGGTCCATCACGGCGTCGCCAACGGCGCGGCCAGGTTCGATGGTCAGCAGGCGCAGGCCGATCGCGGCCGGGTCGGCGTCGTCCGCCAGCAGGTCCGGGCCGAGGGCGTCGATGCGGGGCATCGGCTCGCCCGGCTCGAGCAGCGTGATCTCCGGGCCGCGGAACTGGGCCACCACGGCGTCCTCGGTGCCGAGCGCAAGCCACAGGCCGCGCTCGGGCATGGTCGCGTCGGCGTCGTACGTGCGCCACACGCCGCCCATGCGCAGGTGAGAGTGCAGCACGCGCCCGCTGCGGAAGCGGAACAGATGGTGCTTGCCGCGGGCCTCCATTCGGTCAAGCACGTCGCCGATCAGGCGCTCGTCGATGCGCTGGGGCGCCAGGCGCGGCTCGGCCACCTGCACCCGCGTGAGGGGGCTGCCCGCGATTGCGCGCGTGAGCACGATGGCGTTGCGGTGGCTCACCTGCCCCTCGGGCATCAGTCGCCGGCCTCCATGCCGCGATAGCCGGCGCGGAAGCCCGCGCGCTCCATGGCGGGGGCCGCGGGGGAGTCGGCGGCCGGGGTCCCGTCGATGCGCTCGACGCGCAGCCGCCGCGCGCGGTCGGCGCCGGCCCACCGCACGAGGGCGCGCAGCCCCGGCTCGAGGAACATGTGGTCCGGCTCCACGAGGGTGGTCATGGTGCGCCCACCGCGCTCCAGGTGGGCGATGGGCACGCCGTCGGCCAGCACCACCTGCGCGCCGAACACCCGCGACGGCGAGCGTCCGCCCTCGCGCTTGGGCCACGGCAGCGCCGCGCCGTAGGGCTGCGCCGGGTCGGCCGCGCCGATGATGAGCACGTCGGGCTCGTCCCCTTCGAGGCGGTCCACGCGCAGGTCGCGCAGGCGGTCGATGGCGCCGGGAAGCGCGAATTGCGCTCCGCCGAGCCCCTCCACGAAGTACCCCCTGCGGCAAAGGCCGAGGGTCTCCATCTGGCCGAGGTCGGGGTACACGGCGCTGAAGCCCCCGGGGATTCCCTCGCCCATCACCGCGCCGCGGGTGACGATGCCGTGGCGGTCGAGCAGGATCTCGGCCAGCGCCCGGCGGCGGTCGGCCACCGATGGTGCCCGGTCGAACAGCGGGGCGGTGAGCGCCCAGCGCCCGCCGGTCAGCGCGGCGCGGCCGCCGCGCATGCGGGCTGATCGGCCCCAGGTGCGCCCGCGCGGCGCGCGGGCGGACGCCACGCGCCGGGTGCCGCGGGGGCCCGAGCGCAGGGGGGTCCAGAGGTCGTTGGTCACCTCGCCCGCCCACACCAGCGCCCACAGGGCGGCCACGGCCTCGTCGCGGGGCACATCGGCGATGTCGATGAGGTCGTCGAGGAACTGAGCGCCGGTGGCGAGCGCCGCGCGCATGCGGTCGGCGCCCTCGCCCTCGGGGCTGGCGTCGGCGGCCGGCGGCCCGAACACCGCGGCGTCCTCACGCAGGTAGATGGCCACGCGGCCCCCGCCGCCCGAGCCCAGCGAGCCTGCACCCACCCAGGTGATCTCGCCGGCGGCCGCCAGCTGGTCGAGCCACGCGGGCGAGTACGAGCCCAGGCGGCGGGGGAAGGTCTCGCCCTCCCACTGGGCCGCGGGCAGCGCGATGCCCTGCAGGCCCGATATGGCGTCGCGCAGGGCGTCGGGCCCGGGCGGGGAGTCGGGCCGGTCGATGCGCTGCCACTGCGGCAGGAACCGCGCGAGCACCTCGGGGTCGGTGGGCTCCACCTCGCGCCTGAGGCGCGCCATGCTCATGCGACGCAGGCGACGCAGCACCTCGGGATCGCACCACTCCTCGCCGCTGCCGCCGGGGCGCATCTGGCCGCGCACCAGGCCGCCCTCAGCCTCCATCAGGCCCAGGGTCTGCTCCACCAGCGATGGCGACGCGCCCAGGCGCCGCGCGGCGTCGGCGGCGCGGAAGGGCCCGTGGGTGCGGGCGTAGCGGGCAAGCAGGCCCTCCAGCGCGCGCGGGGCGGGCTCGAGGAAGGCGTCGGGCAGCCCCGGGGGAGGCATCACCCCGAGCCCGTCGCGGTAGCGGCCGGCGTCCTCGGCGGCGATGAGGCGGTCATCTCCGGCCACGCGCGCGCGGGCGGCGCGGCGCTCGCGCTCGAGCTGGTCGAGCACCGCCGGCATGGCGTCGGGCTGCTCCATGCGGCGGGCGATCTCGTCCTCGGTCAGGTCGCCGAGGCGGCGCAGCAGGTCGTGCACGCTGTCAACCCCGCGCGCCGGGCGCTCGGGGTTGAGCCCCTGAAGATCGGCCTCGAGGTCGTCGAGCGCGTCCGGGTCGATGAGCTCGCGCAGCTCGTCCTGGCCCAGCAGCTCGCGCAGCAGGTCGCGGTCGAGGGCCAGGGCCTGTGCCCGGCGCTCGGCCGCGGGGGTGTCGTCGTCGTACATGTAGGACGCCACGTACTCGAACAGCAGCGCCCCGGCGAAGGGCGACGCCGAGTCGGTCTCCACCTCGGTCACCGCCACTTCGCGCGACGCGATGCGCCCGAGCAGGTCGCGCAGCGCGGGCATGTCGAACCAGTCGTTCAGGCACTCGCGGTAGGTCTCGAGGATCACCGGGAACGACCCGAACCGACGCGCGACCTCGAGCAGCGACGAGGCCTTGAGCCGCTGCTGCCATAGGGGCGTGCGGCGGCCGGGGTGGCGGCGGGGGATCAGCAGCGCGCGCGAGGCGTTCTCGCGGAAGCGCGACCCGAACAGCGCGGTGCCGCCCAGCTCGCCGAGGATGAGGTCCTCCACGTCCGCGGCGTCGGGCAGCAGCACGTCGGTGGGGGGCAGCGTGTCGCCATCCACCACGTGGCAGGCGATGCCGTCGTCGCTCCAGATCACGTGCGGGTCGGTGCCGGTGGCCTCGCGCAGCCGGGCCTGTATGGCCAGCGCCCATGGAGCGTGCACGCGCGCGCCGAAGGGCGAGAGCACGCACAGCCGCCAGTCGCCGATCTCGTCGCGGAATCGTTCCACCACGATGCCGATGTCGCTGGGCACCGTGCCGGTGGCCTGCAGTTGGTCGCGCACGTACTGGATGAGATTGGCGGCCGCGCGGTCGTCGAACCGGCTGTCGGCCTTGAGGCGCGCGGTGGCGTCGGCGGGATCTGCGGCGGCGAGGTCGCGGGCCATGCGCCCCACGGCCGCGCCGAGCTCATAGGGGCGCCCCACGCCCTCGCCGCGCCAGAAGGGCACGGCGCCCGGTGCACCCGGGGCGGGAGACACCAGCACGCGGTCGCGGGTTATCTGCTCGATGCGCCACGTGGATGCGCCGAGCATGAACGCCTGGCCGGCCCGGGCCTCATACACCATCTCCTCGTCCAGCTCGCCCACCCGCGTGCGGCCGTCGGCCAGGAACACCCCGAACAGCCCGCGGTCGGGGATGGTGCCGGCGTTCTCCACGGCCAGGCGCCGGGCGCCGTCGCGGCCGCGCAGGATGCCCTCGGCGCGGTCCCACACCACGCGGGGCTTGAGCTCGGCGAACTCATCCGACGGATACCGGCCGGCGAGCATGTCGAGCACGCCCTCCAACTGGTCGCGCGAGAGGTCGGCGAAGGGGTAGCTGCGCCGCGCGGTGGCCAGCACCTCGTCCACGGCCATGGGCTCATCGCCCGACACCATGGCCACCACCTGCTGCGCCAGCACGTCGAGCGGCAGGCGCGGCACGTGGGTCTCCTCGATGGCGCCCTCGCGCATGCGCTCCACCACCGCGGCGCACTCGAGCAGGTCACCCCGGTACTTGGGGAAGATGCGCCCCCTGCTCGGCACGTCGATGCGGTGACCCGCGCGGCCCACGCGCTGTATTCCGCGCGCCACGCTGCGCGGGCTCTCCACCTGTATCACCAGGTCCACGGCGCCCATGTCCACGCCAAGCTCGAGGCTGCTGGTGGCCACCAGCGCCGGTATGCGCCCGGCCTTCAGGTCCTCCTCGATGATCGTGCGCTGCTCGCGGGCCAGCGAGCCGTGGTGGGCGCGCGCCACCTCCTCCTCGGCCAGCTCGTTCAGGCGCAGCGCCAGCCGCTCGGCCGATCGCCGGTTGTTCACGAAGATCAGCGTGCTGCGATGGGCCTTCACCAGCTCGAGCAGCGCCGGGTACATCGCGGGCCAGATCGACCTGCGGGTGCCGCCGCCGCCGATGACGTCGAGCAGGTCCTGCCCGCCGCCGTCCTCAGGGCCTCGCCCGGGCTCGGCCATGTCGCGCATGTCGTCCACGGGCACGATCACCTCGAGGTCCAGTTCCTTCACCCGGCCGGCATCCACGAGGCTCACCGGGCGCGGCGCGCCGTCGTCGTCCTGGCCCCCGAGGAACCGCGCGATCTCGCTGAGCGGCCGCTGCGTGGCGCTGAGCCCGATGCGCTGGATGGGTTGCTCGGCGACGTCCTCCAGCCGCTCGAGCGACAGCGCCAGGTGGCTGCCGCGCTTGGTGCCCGCCATCGCGTGGATCTCGTCAACGATCACGCCGGTCACCCCCCGCAGCATCTCCTGGCCCTTGCTGGTGAGCAGCAGGTAGAGGCTCTCGGGGGTGGTGATGAGGATGTCCGGCGGATTGCGCAGCATGCGCTGCCGCTCAGACTGCGGCGTGTCGCCGGTGCGCACGCCCACCGTGATCTCGGGCGGCTCGAGCCCCAAGCGCCGCGCCGACTCCGCGATGCCCGCGAGCGGCCCGCGAAGATTGCGCTCCACGTCGTAGTTGAGTGCCTTGAGGGGAGAGATGTAAAGGATGCGACCGGCATCGACGCCGTCATCGGTGACAGTCACCGACTCCCCCGGGTGACTGTCACCATCCAGCGCCGACGGGGCTCCGGCGAGCCGCGCCGAGGCGATCTGGTTGAGCCCCCAGAGGAACGCCGCCAGGGTCTTTCCCGATCCGGTGGGCGCCACGATAAGCGTGTGCTCGCCGCCGGCGATATGTGGCCATCCCTGCGCCTGCGGGGGAGTCGGCCCCGCGAACGCGCGCGTGAACCACTCGGCCACCGCGGGGTGGAACGGGACGAGCACATCCGGGGCGGGTGCCGTGGTCACGGGTAAACGCTATCGCCGCGACCGGGCGGATATGGCCCGAGCGGTGACAGTCACCAGGCGGCCGCGGTGACTGTCACCAGGGATCGCCTACTATCATCCCCATTCGTGGGTTCCGACGTCCTCACGCCGCCTGCGGAGACGATCCGCACCACCGGCCCGGGGGCCGGCCTTGGAAGGCCGGTCTCGGTGATCGTGATGAACGACAGCCACAACACGTTCGAGGGTGTGGCGACGATCCTGTCGCAGTTCGTCCCCGAGGTGGACTACGCCAAGGGGCTGAAGCTCGCGAATACCATCCATAACTCGGGGCAGGCCACCGTGTGGAGGGGCGATCATGAGCGCGCGGAACTCATCTGGGACCAGTTGAAGCAGGCGGGGCTGACCATGGCCCCGCTCACCGACGGATAGGGGAGACGCCGAGTGGCCGAGGAGACACGCCAACCCACCTGGTACGACCAGGCAACCGCCGCGCAGCAGGCGCAGGCCCAGGAGGTCGAGCAGGTAACGCAGAAGGCGCTGCTCAGCCGCGTGATGTTCCTCGTGGCCGTCACCTGCGGATTCACCGCCGCCGGCGCCTTCATCGCCCGAGACTTCAGCGGCGGCGCCATGATCGCCTGCTGGATCGGCGCCTTCGTGCTCATCCTGGCCAGCGGCTTCATCAAGAAGCAGAGCGGCCCGCTCGGCATGACGCTGCTGTTCGTCGTCGGGCTGCTGCTCGGCATGGCCGTGGGCCCGGCGCTGCAGGTGTACGTGTCGGTGAACGGCGCCCAGGTGCTGTGGCAGGCCGCCGGCGCCACCGCACTGTTCATCGCGGCCTTCGGCGCGTGGGGCTACGCCACCCGCCGCGACCTCGCGCCGTACGTGCGCTTCTTCTTCTGGGCGCTCATCGGCCTGATCGTGTTCGGCATCGTGATGATCTTCGTGCAGATCCCCGCGGGCTACCTGATCTGGTCGGTCCTCGGGCTGGCCATCTTCGCCTTCTGGACGGCCTTCGACTTCCAGCGCCTGCGCAAGTCGACCACCGGCAATGTGGCGGTGCCGATCGCGCTGGGGATCTTCCTCGACATCTTCAACGTCTTCCTGTTCTTCCTCCAGATCTTCGGCGGGGGCGGCAGGTAGGCGCATGACCGGCTCGGACGCCCTGCTCGACGCGCTCGTCGCGCAGGGCGTCGAGGTCATATTCGGCAATCCGGGAAGCACCGAGCTGCCGCTCATGGACGCCCTGGCGGCCCCGGGGCGACCGCGGTTCGTGCTGGGGCTCACCGAGCCGGTGGTCATGGGCATGGCCGACGGCTACGCGCAGGCGTCCGGGCGCCTCGGGGTGGCCCTGGTGCACGTGCAGCCCGGCATGGCCAATGCCATGAGCGGGGTGCTCAACGCCGCACGCGCCCGGGTTCCGCTGCTGGTGATCGTGGGCCAGCAGCTCTCGTCGATGCTCCCCGGTGCGCCCTTCCTGGGCGGGGATGTCATCGGCATGGCCCGGCCGCTCGCCCGCTATGCGGAGGAGGTCACCGACCCGGCGATGCTGGGGCCGATGCTCGCAGAGGCCGTGCGGGCCGCGTTCGGCCCGCCCGCGGGCCCGGCGGTGCTGAGCATCCCGCTCGAGGCGCAGGCGGGTGCAGCCGATCCGCTGCCGGCCTTGCCCACCGGGCCGCAGCGCCTCGACCCGCCCGATGCCGCCGACCTCGCTCGCGCGGCCGCCCTGCTCGCGGCGGCATCGTCGCCGGTGATCCTGGCGGGCGATGGCGTGGCGCACTACCACGCCCAGGCAGAACTGTCCGCCCTCGCCGCCCGGCTGGGCGCGCCGGTGATGGGCGAGCCCTTCGCGGCTCTCATGCCGCTCGACACCGACGACCCCGCCTGGGCCGGCCCAATGCCCCGCGCCGCCGCACCCATCCGCCAGGCGCTGGCGGGGCACGACGTGGTGCTGGCCGTCGGCATGCCGGTGTTCCGGCTGTTCGGCTGGAGCCCCGGGGCACCGATGCCCGATGGAACCCGGTTGATCCACGTGGACGTGGACCCGGAGGAGATCGGGCGCATGGTCGCCCCGGAGGTGGGAATCGTGGCCGAGCCGGGGGACGCCCTGCGCGCCGTGCTCGCCCTGTTGGGTGAGGCCGCCGCCGCGCGACGCGCAATGCTCTCCACGGCCCACGAGGCCGCGCGCGCCAACGCCCGTGCCGAGCTACGCGCCCGCGCCGACGGCGCAGAGGTGATCTCCCCCGCTGCGCTGTCGGCGGCCCTCGGCGAGGGGGTGGCCCTCGCCGACCTGGTGGTGGACGAGGGCATCACCTCCACCCGCGACCTGCGCGTGGCGCTTGGCGACCGCGACGTGGGCTCATGCATGTGGCATCGTGGCAGCGCGCTGGGGTGGGGTCTGCCGGCCGCAGTGGGCGCCGCCATCGCCGATCCCACGCGCCGCGTGGTGTGCGCCCAGGGCGACGGCTCGCTCATGTTCGGCGTGCACGCGCTCTGGACCGCCGCGCACGAGCGCTGCCGCCTGGCGCTCGTCGTGGCCGACAACTCGTCGTATGAGATCCTGCGCGCGGGAATGGAGGGGCTCACCGGCACCCCGCAGGGCGGGTGGCCGGGCCTTGACGTCACCGACCCGCCGCTGGACATCGCCGGCATCTGCCGCGGCTTCGGGGCCAGCGCGGAGTCGGTGACGGACCCCGCGGATCTCCCGGCGGCCGTCGGTGACATGCTCGCCCGCGCCGAGCACGGACCCGCCGTGCTGGTGGCCCGGGTGGACGGCCTCACGCCCGCCGTGGGCGGTCCGCTGCACGCCGCCCTGGCCCAGCGCGGGTCGGGGACCCAGAGTGGGTCCGTGTCCTAGGGCGGGGTGATGGCCCCGCGGGCGCTGAGCTTCGCCGCCGACCTCCCGAAGTCGGCACGCGAGAGCGCGGCGACATCGCGCACGCTGGATCCCCCGGGTGATGGCACGCCGTCGCCCGAGAGGCGCACGGGGGCGAGCGATCCCGACTCGAACCGCCCGTCGGGCGCGAGTTTCACCTTCAGCACCCCGCTCTGGCCCGCGTATGACCCCGTGCCGAACACCTTGTAGCCCAGGAAGTTTCCGAGGCTGTAGGCGATGAGCCGACCGTTGCGGAACTCCATGCCGCGCATCACATGCGGGCCGTGGCCGATGACCAGGTCGGCACCGGCATCCACCAGCCCGCGGGCCAGGCGACGGGTCTCACCGCGCGGCTCGCCAAGGTAGGTCTCGGCGCCCTGGGGCACGCTGCGATAGGCCGTGCCCTCCGCGCCGCCGTGGAAGCTGGCGATCACGATCGGCGCGATGCCCGTGGCCTTCCTCACCAGGCGCTGCGCGCCGGGGATGTCGAGCGAGTTCTGGCTCCACGCGTACGGCGCAAGGCCGACAATCGCCACCTTGGTGCCATTCGGCAGCGTCAGCACGGCGATCTCGCCGGGCCGACCGGCGTGCAGGATGCCCACCGAATCAAGGGCGCGAACCGTCGACCGGATGCCCGCCGTGCCCCAGTCGTTCGAGTGGTTGTTGGCGATGCTCATCACGGTGAAGCCGGCGTTCTTCAGGTTGCGGGAATACGGCGGCGGGCTGGCGAACGCGTAGCAGCTGCCACCGCTTCCGCTGCCGCACTTGGCGCTGGGGCCGGTGGCCAGCGCCGACTCGAGGTTGCCGAACACCACATCGCCCTTGAGCAGCGGCTTGACGCCGGTGAAGAGAGTGGAGCCCCCGGCCGGCGGCAGCCCGAACTCGGGCGTGCCCATCACGGTGTCGCCCACGGCGGCCACCGACACGCCCGATGCGCCCGGGGCCGCGCCTGCGCCTTCGGTCGTGGTCGGGGCGGTGGGGGTGGTGACGGCCACCTGCTGCGCGCCCTGGCTGCCGCCCGGCGTGTATCCGGACGCCGGCGCCGCAGTGGCCTCGGCGTTGGCCGCCGTGACCGTGGGATCGGACCCGGTGCCCGATGCCACCACCGCCACCAGCCCCACGGCGGCCACCACGCATAGCCCGGCGAGCACGCGGTTCTGCTTGGCCCGCGTGGACGTGGGGCGTCGGCGCTGCGCCGGCCTTCGGCGGGACGGGGAGGTCATCACGGCGAAATTAGCCGCCCGCGCGGGGGATCCTGCCTCCGCCGGTCGCGGTGATGGCCTCCCGGCCCTGACCTAGTCCGCCTAGTCCACATGGGGGTGGAGATGGCATGGGTGACGGTGGGAATGCACGAGGCGAAGACCCACTTCTCGCGCCTCGTGCGCCGCGCGCAGGATGGCGACGAGGTGGTGGTGGAGAACAACGGCACCCCCGTGGCGCGCATCGTCGCCTACGAGGATGCCCGGGCACGCCCGCGCGGCTTCGCGCAGGGCACGGTCTGGATGGCCGATGACTTCGACGCACCGCTGCCGGAGTTCGAGGAACTCGTCTGCGGATCCGAGGCATGAGGGTGCTGCCCGACACATCCACCTTCATCTGGTGGGCCGACGCCGGCGAGCGCCTCGGCAAGCAGGCCGTGGCGCCCATCGAGTGGCCGGGCACCGAGGCGTATGTGAGCGCGGTGTCCGGATGGGAGATCGCGATCAAGTGGAATCTCGGCAAGCTCCGCGCCGACAGCGATGTGGGCCTCTGGATGGTGAACGGCGTGTTCGAGGAACTCCCGGTCACGCTCGATCACGGCCTTGCCGCCGGTGATCTGCCACTGGTGCACCGCGACCCCTTCGACCAGCTGCTCGTAGCCCAGGCGCAGATGGAGGGTCTCACGCCGGTGACCGCGGACCGCGAGATGCAGCGCTACGAAGTGCCGCTCATCGACGCCCGGGCCTGGCGCCCGGGCCGCAGGCCAGCAGGGCACCGACGATCGCCCCCTCGACGTCGTCAGGGCTGACGCCCGGGGCGAGATCGCCGATGCCCGCGGTGCGCGCGCGCAGGTCGTCGGCTGCTTCGGCCGGTGCGCCCACGGCCCGGGCCAGGCGCGCGGCATCGAGCCGCATGGGTACGCCCACCTGGATGATGGCCCCGGCCGTGCGGCGCACCTGCGAGAGGCCGAGCACCTTGCGCTGGCCCACCACGACCTCCCATGGCGACAGCCCGCCGAAGCACATCGCGGCGGCGGCCCCGCATGGCCACTCGCGCGCCTCTGCGGGTGGCAGGGCGCGGGCTCCGGTCACGCCGAGGCCCTCCAGCGCGTGGGCCACGCCCTCGCCCACCCACCGGTAGGCCTCCACCACGTCAACGGGAAGCAGCGGGTGCCCCGCGGGCAGGATGACGTCGATGGCGATGAGGTCGTCATCCCACAGCACCGGGCCGCCGCCGGACGGGCGGAGCACCACCTCGAGCCCCTCGGCCCGCGCCGCGCCGGGGTCCACGTCGCCTCGCTGCGCCCGCCCCACCGTGATCGCCGCGGGTGACACGCGGTGCACCACGAGCACGGGTTCACGCTGGGCCGTCGGGCTCGGCTGCGCGTGGTGGGCCCCGGCGCTGCACTCGGCGTCCCCGGTCCCTCCGAGCAGCGCCTCGGACATCGCCAGCGCATCGGGCACCGGCTGGGCGTCCGGTCGCTCCACCCGCCATGCCGCGGGCGGCGCCGGCACTGCTACGAGAGGTAGGGCGCCACGCCCTCGCCCTGCTGGGCGGCGTCCATCACCATCTCGCTGATGGTGGGGTGCGCGTGGATGATCTCGCCCAGGTCGCGCATGGTGTAACCGTCGCTGATGGCCACGCCCACCTCGTGGATCATCTCCACGGCGTGGGCGCCCATGATGGTGGCGCCGAGCAGCAGGTCGGTGTCGGCGTCGGCCACCAGTTGGGCGAAGCCGTCGGGCTCGCCCTCGCCCAGCGCCTTGCCCGACCCGGCGAAGCGCGCCTGGCCGATCTTCACCTCGATGCCGGCCTCTGCCGCGGTGTCGCGGTCGAGGCCCACCGTGGCGATCTCGGGGTGGGTGTAGATGCATGACGGCACCACGGTGCGATCCATCGGCACCATGTGCGGACCGAGGATGTTCTCGACGGCGCGCGCCCCCTCTGCCGACGCCAGGTGCGCCAGCTGCAGGCCGCCGACGCAGTCGCCCACCGCCCAGATCTTCGGGTTGGCCGTGCGCAGGAACTCATCCACCTCCACGTGGCCGCGCTCGTTCACCTCCACGCCGGCATCCTCGAGGCCGATGTGGTGGGTCTGTGGCTTGCGGCCGATCGACACCAGCAGCTTCTCTGCCGAGAGCTCCGTGCCGTCGTCGAGCCGGATGCTGATGCCGTCATCCGAGTAGGAGGTGATCTCCTCCAGGCGCCGGCCCAGGTGGATCTCGGCGCCGTCGTTCTCGAGCGTCTTCTGGAACTGCTTCGCCGTGCGTGAGTCGATGCCCAGCAGGATGCGGTCGAGCATCTCGACCATGGTGATCTTCACGCCCAGCGGCTGGAACAGGCTCGCGAACTCGCAGCCGATCACCCCTGCGCCCAGCACGATCATGCTCTCGGGGACCTCGGGCATCACCAGCACGTCGTTGCTCGTGAGCACCGCCGGGTTGTCCATGTCGATGCCGGGCAGGCCCGCCGGCTCGGTGCCCACCGCCACGATGAGGTGGTCGTACTCATGCCGCGTGCCGTCCACCACCACGGCGTCGCCCTCCACCACGCCCTGGCCGCGCGCCACCGTTATGCCCTTGCGCTCGCAGGCGCCCTCCACGCCACCGCGCATGCGCAGCACGATGTCGTCCTTGCGGGCCATCATGGCGGCGAAGTCGTAGCCCACCTCGCCCACGAGGATGCCGAACTCCTTGGCCTCGCGGATCTTGCGCAGGAGGTCGCTGGCGGCCAGCAGCGCCTTGGTGGGGATGCAGCCCCAGTTGAGGCACGTTCCTCCCAGCTCGGCGCGCTCCACTAGCACCACCTGCGCGCCCATCTGCGCGGCGCGCAGCGCTGCGACGTCCCCGCCGGGCCCTCCGCCCAGCACCACCACCCGCGGCCCGTCGCTCATCCGAAGGTCATCTCCCTGCCGGCGAGGGCATCCTCGAGCACGCGTGCCTGCTCGAGCTGGTGGGTCTGCGGGTAGCCCTCGCTCACCGACGCGCGCGCCGGGCGACCGATGTACTCGAAGCTCTCGATGGGCAGCAGGCGCTCGATGCGGCGGGTCACGAACGACCAGGCGCCCATGTTGCGCGGCTCCTCCTGCACCCACTGCACGGCCTCGAGGTTCGGGTAGCTCTCGAACAGGGCGAGGATCTCCTCGCGCGGGAACGGATACAGCTGCTCGATGCGCCCGATCGCCAGCTCAGGGTGGTCCTCGCGATCGGCGTGGGCGTCGATCTCGTGGAAGATCTTGCCGGTGCACAGCAGCAGGCGGGTGACCGCGTCGGGGTCGGTCACGCGCGGATCGGCGAGCACGGGCTCGAAGCGACCCTTGGTGAGGTCGTCGAGGCTGCTGGAGGCGGCCTTCGCGCGCAGCAGGCTCTTGGGCGTGAACACCACGAGGGGCCGGATCTCATCGAGCAGGCCCTGGCGGCGCAGCAGGTGGAAGTAGTTGGCGGCCGTGGAGCAGTTGGCGATGCGCATGTTGCCCTCGGCCGCCAGGCGCAGGAAGCGCTCGGGGCGACCTGACGAGTGCTCGGGCCCGTTGCCCTCGTAGCCGTGGGGCAGCAGCAGCGTGAGGCGCGAGCGCACGCCCCACTTGGCCTCGCCGGCTGCGAGGAACTGGTCGACCATGATCTGCGCGCCGTTGGCGAAGTCGCCGTACTGCGCCTCCCAGATCACCAGCGCCTCGGGCGCCGTGGTGGAGTAGCCGTACTCGAAGCCCACGCACGCGGCCTCCGACAGCGGGCTGTTGTGCAGCTCGAACGATGCCTTGGCGCGCAGCAGGTGCTGCATGGGCACGTACACCTCGCCCTTGCCGGGCATGTACGTGGCATCGTCGAGCGTGTGGTGCAATTCGAGGTGCCGCTGGGTGAAGGTACCGCGGGCGACGTCCTGGCCGGTGAGGCGGATCGGCACGCCCTCGGTGAGCAGCGATGCGAAGGCCAGCGCCTCGGCGTGTGCCCATGTGATGCCCCCGTCCTCGGCAAGCGCCGCGCGCCGCCGGTCGAGCTGCGGCGTGAGCTTGTCGTGCACCGGGAAGCCGTCGGGCGGCAGGTGCAACTGCTCGTTGAGGCTGCGCAGGGTGGATGCGCTCACGCGGGTCTTCACCACCTGCGTCTTGGCGCGGCGGCGCTTGTCGCGCGAGCTCTCCTGGTCGGATCCCTGCTCCAGGCCCGACTGCACGCGCTTGTGGGCCGACGACATGCGCTCCTCGGCGCCCGCGACCATCGCGGCGTGGTCGTCCTCGGTGATCACCCGGTCGGCGATGAGGCGATCGGCGTAGATGCGCGCCACCGTAGGGTGGTCCTTGATGGTGCGCGCCATCACGGGCTGGGTGTAGGCGGGCTCGTCGAGCTCGTTGTGGCCCAGGCGGCGGTAGCCGATGAGGTCGATGAGCACGTCGTGGCCGAACCGCGCGCGGAACTGCACGGCCAGGTTCACGGCCGCGATGCAGGCGTCAACGTCGTCGGCGTTCACGTGCACGATGGGCATGTCGAAGCCCTTGGCCATGTCGCTGGCGTAGCGCGTGGAGCGGCTGTCCTCGGGGTCGGTGGTGAAGCCCACCTGGTTGTTGACGATCACGTGGATGGTGCCGCCCGTGGAGTAGCCCACCAGCCCCTGCAGGTTGAGGGTCTCGGCCACCACGCCCTGCCCGGGGAACGCCGCGTCGCCGTGGATGAGCAGCGCCACCGCGCGGTCGGGCTCGTGCTCGGCGATGTTGGTGGCGCGGATGGTCTGCTTGGCGCGCACGCCGCCCTCGGCAACCGCGTTGACCTGCTCGAGGTGGCTGGGGTTGGCGGCCAGCTGCACCTGCACCGACTTGCCCGACCGGGCCTTGAAGGTGCCCTCGGCGCCCAGGTGGTACTTCACGTCGCCCGCCGCCGCGTAGGGCTCGCCGTCGGCGTGCTCGTCGTCGGCCTCGTGCTCCATCTGGCCCTCAAACTCGGCCAGGATCGACTCGGGCGGGCGCCCCACCGTGTGCATGATGCTGGCAAGGCGCCCGCGGTGCGCCATGCCGACGTGCACCTCGGGCACGCCGGCCTCGGCCAGGCGCTGGATCGCCTCGTCCATCATGGGGATGAGCGCGTCGCAGCCCTCGAGCGAGAAGGTCTTCTGGCCCAGGTACGTGCGGCGCAGGAACCGCTCGAACACCTCCACCGACACCAGGCGCTCGAGGGTGGCGCGCCGCTCGTCGCGCGGGAGCGGCGTGCGCACCTGCCCCGACTCGATGAACTCGCGCAGCCACTGGCGCTGGTCGTGGTCGGAGATGTGCTCGATCTCGTACGCGATGGTGCCGCAGTAGGTGTCCTGCAGCGCCGGGTAGGCCTCGGCGAACGTGGCGCCGGGCACGGCCACGCCCAGCAGCGATGCCGGCACCAGCTTCATGTGCTCGGGCGTCAGCCCCACCCACGCCGGTTCGAGCGACGGATCGCCGGGCGGCGCCGAGCCCAGCGGATCGAGGTGCGCGGCCAGGTGGCCGTAGGTGCGGAACGCCCGCAGAAGAGACATCGCGCCGGCCAGCGCCATGAGGGTGTCCTCGTCGGCGCTGGCAGCCACGGCCGGTGCGGCCCCGTCGGGCGCGGCCGCCTGCGGGGTGAAGTCGAGCGGCGGCTGGGCCGGAAGGCCGAGCGCCTGGCGGATCTCGTCGTAGAAGCCCTCGTCCCCGGCCAGCAGTCCCGCGATGTCGCGCAGGAAGGCCCCGCTCTCAGCGCCTTGAATGACACGGTGGTCGTAGGTGGAGGTCACGGTCATCACCTTCGACACGCCCCACACCTTCAGCAGGTCGTCGGGCACGCCCTCCATGCCGGGCGGCCAGGTGATGCCGCCGGTGGCCACGATCGTGCCCTGCCCCGGCATGAGCCTGGGCACCGAGGCGTTGGTGCCGAAGCCCCCCGGGTTGGTGAGCGTGACGCCTGCGCCCGTGAGCTCATCAGGGCTGATCTTGCCCACGCGCGAGCGCTGGATGAGATCGTCGAACGCCGCGCGGAAGCCCTGGAAGCCC
This sequence comes from Actinomycetota bacterium, assembly GCA_016870155.1. Lineage (GTDB taxonomy): Bacteria > Actinomycetota > Thermoleophilia > Miltoncostaeales > Miltoncostaeaceae > SYFI01. Next base: position 88,392 of record VGCE01000003.1, read on the forward strand.
AGCGCCCCGCAGTCGTGGATCACCGGCACCAGCAGCGATCGGCTGCCGTCCTTGCGCTCCACGTCCACGGCGATGCCGAGGTTCACGACCTCGCGCGGAACCTTGTTGGGCACGCCGTCCACCCGGGCGAAGGCCGTGCTCATCACGGGCGTCCTCTGCACCGCCCGCACGATCGCCCAGGCGATGACGTGCGTGAACGACAGCTTGCCGCCGCCGGCCACCGCGAGGGCCTCGTTCAGCCGCTTGCGCTCGGCGTCGAGCATCTGCACCGAGATGGTGCGGAAGGTGGTGGCCGTGGGGATCGACCGGCTGTCGTCCATGTAGTCGGCCAGGGCTGCCGCGGGGCCGGTGAGCTTCACCAGTTCCCCGCCGGGCGGCGGCGGGGGCTCGGGCATGCCGCCGGGGCGGCCCGCGTTCTCGACGTCAGCCCGGCGGATGAGGCCGCCCGGCCCGCTGCCCGGCACGTGCGCCAGGTCGACGCCCTGCTCGAACGCCACCCGGCGCGCGATGGGTGACGCGGCCACGTCGCGCACGGGCGGCACGGCGAGTGGCCCGGCCCCGTTGCCGCCGGCCGGGGTGACGGCGGGGGCCGCCGTGGCCTCCTCGGCGGACGGTGCGGCGGACGGTGCGGCCGCTGCAGGAGGAGACCCGTCGCCCGGGGCGATCTCGCCCAGCGCCTGCCCCACCTCGACGGCCGCGCCGGCGTCCGCCACGATTGCGGCCAGAACTCCCGATGCAGGCGCGGGAATCTCCACGTCCACCTTGTCGGTGGTCACCTCGAGGAGGGTCTCGCCCTCCTCCACGGGCTCACCGACCGCCTTCATCCACTCGATCACGGTGCCCTCGGTCACGGACTCGCCGAGTACCGGGAGAAGGACATGGATCGTTGTGTCGGCCGGAGTCACGGTCGAGTACCGAGGATACGCCTGACGTCGGGCGTCGGCCCATGGTTCGGGCAACCTGCAACGCCCGTGCCCGGCACCCATCCGCGCATGTGGGGCGTGCCCGCGGTGACTGGGCTAGTCGAGGTCGAGTGCAAGGTCGAGCGCCGGCGCCGAGTGCGTCAGGGCTCCCACGCTCACGTAGTCCACCCCGCAGGCGGCGGCGCGCGCCACGCCCTCGACATCCATTCCACCCGAGGCCTCGGTCTCGGCGCGGCCTGCGCACATCTCCACGGCGGCGCGCATCGTCGCCTCGTCCATGTTGTCGAGCAGCACCCGGTCGGGCGCGGCGGCGAGCGCCAGCTCCACGCCCGCCAGGTCGTCCGCCTCCACCTCCACGGGTACCCCGGGCAGCTCATCGCGCGCCCGGGCCACCGCGGCCTGAAGGTCCATCTCGCCCATGGCCAGGTGGTTGTCCTTCACCAGCACCATGTCGTGCAGCCCCATGCGGTGGTTCACGCCGCCGCCGGCAGCCACGGCCTGCTTCTCGAGCACGCGCCAGCCCGGCGTGGTCTTGCGGGTGTCGAGCACCCTCGCGGGGCGGGCGGCCTCGACGTAGCGGGCGGTGAGCGTGGCGATGCCCGAGAGGTGCGACATCCCGTTGAGCAGCGTGCGCTCGGCCGAGAGCACCGCGCGCGCGGGGCCGTCCACGCCCAGCGCGCTCTCACCGGGCGAGAGCACGGCCCCGTCGGTGGCCTGCCAGGTGCCGGTCACGCCCATCTGGCGCAGCACCTCCTCGCCGAAGGCCCGACCGGCAAGCACCCCGCCCGAGCGGGCCACCACGCGCCCTCGGGCGCGGGCATCATCGGGGATCGTCACCAGTGAGGTGACGTCGCCGCGCTCACCGAGGTCCTCGGCCAGCGCGGCGGCCACCAGGTCGGCCAGGTCCATCAGAGGTCGAGCATGCGGTCGAGGGCCAGGCGCGCCTCGGCGGCCATGTCCTCGTCCACGCTCACCACGTTCATCACCTCACCGGCCGCCAGGTTCTCGAGCGTCCACGTGAGCTTCGGAAGCGTGATGCGGTTCATCGTCACGCACGGGCACAGGTCCTCCTTGAGGCAGAAGACCGTCTTGTCCGGGTGGTTGATGCGCAGGCGGTCCACCAGGTTCCAGTCGGTGCCGATGGCCACCGTCGATCCCGCCGGCAGCTCGTCGAGGCGCCGGATGATGTACTCGGTGCTGCCATCCTCGTCGGCGGCCTCCACCACCGCGCGCGGGCACTCGGGGTGCACGATCACCGTCACGTCCGGGTGGGCGGCGCGGGCCTCGTCGACCTGCCGCACCGTGAATCCCGTGTGGACGTTGCAGAAGCCCTTCCACAGCACGATCTCCGACGCCGCGAGGGCGTCGGGCGCGACTCCGCCGAGATGGGCCTGGCGCGGGTCCCACACCACCGGGTCGGTCGGCTGCATGCCCAGCAGGCACGCGGTGTTGCGGCCCAGGTGCTCGTCGGGGAAGAAGAACACCATGTCGCCCCGCTCGCGGGCCCAGCGGAACGCCCGCTCGGCGTTGCCCGACGTGCAGACCGCTCCGCCGTTGCGCCCCACGAAGGCCTTCAGGTCGGCGCCGGAGTTCATGTAGGTGAGCGGCACGATGGTGCGGTCGGGGAACTGCGCGGTGATCTGCCCCCAGGCGTCGTTCACCGTGAAGATGTCCGCGCACTCGGCCAGGTGGCACCCCGCGCCCAGGTCGGGGAGCACCACCCGCTGGTGCGGCTGGCTGAGGATGTCCGCGGCCTCGGCCATGAAGTACACGCCGAGGAACACCATCACATCGGCCTGGGTGGCCTCCGCGCCGCGGCGGGCGAGCAGGAACGAATCGCCCGTGATGTCGGCGAACCGGATGACCTCATGCTTCTGGTAGTGATGACCGAGTATCACCAGGCGATCGCCCAGTGCCTCCCGTGCCGCCGCCGCGCGGGCGATCAGTTCCGCCTCGGGGACCGTCCCCTCTGGCGCGGGAATGGCGCAGGTGGGGGCGATCGTGGTCACGCTACCTCCGTGAGGTCGATGGACGGCATGGCCGTCGGGGTGTCAGCGGCCCAGCAGGTGCGGTGCGCCTGCGAGGGGTCCGGCTCGGGGAAGTCGGTACGGAAGTGGGCGCCGCGGCTTTCCTCGCGCGCGAGCGCGGCGAGGGCGGTGACGCGGGCGATGTCGAGCAGCCCGGCGGCCTGCGCGTCGGCGGGGCGGGGGAGGGCATCGAGGGCGGCGACGGCGTCGCCGAGGCCCTGCGCGTCGCGCTCCAGGCCGCAGCCCTGCCACATGATGCGCCCCACGGCCTCATTCACCGCCGCGCCGTCGGCGTCGCCGGCCAAAAACGCCCGGGGCTCGGTACGCGGACCGGGCGCCGGGGTCCCGCCGCCCGCTGCGACGTCGTCCGCCGCGCGTCGACCGAGTGCGGCGGCTTCGAGCAGCCCGTTCGATGCCAGGCGGTTGGCCCCGTGAAGCCCCGTGCAGGCGCACTCGCCCACGGCCCAGAGCCCGGGCACGGTGGTGCGGCCGCGAAGGTCGGTGAGCACTCCACCCATCGCGTAGTGCGCGGCCGGGGTGACCGGCACGGGGTCGCGGGCCAGGTCGATGCCGTAGGCGGCGCAGAGCGCGGCCACCTCGGGGAACCGCGCGCGCACGCGGTCGGGGTCGAGGTGCGCGAGGCTCATCACCACATCGTGCCCGGTGTCGTGCGCGCGGCGGAACACCGCCCGCGCCACCACGTCGCGCGGCCCGAGGTCGCCCATGGGGTGCACGCCCGCCATCACGGGCTCGCCGTGGCAGTCGTAGAGCATGCCGCCCGCTCCGCGCACGGCCTCGCTCACCAAGGCCAGCGGGCTCGCTCCGGCGGCCAGCGCCGTGGGATGGAATTGCACCATCTCCATGTCGGCCAGCGCCGCGCCGGCGCGCCGCGCGAGCGCCGGTCCATCCGCCGTGGCGCCCATGGGGTTGGTCGTGCGCGCGAAGAGGTGACCCGACCCGCCCGTGGCAAGCAGCACCGCGGAGGCGTCAATCACGTGCCCGCCCGCCAGCAGCACACCATGCACGCCGTGGTCGTCCACGCGCAGGTCGTCCACCCGCCGGTGCTCCATCACCGTGATGCGCTCATTGCGGCGCACGCGAAGCGTGAGGGCGTCGATCACGTGCCGCCCGGTGGCATCGCCACCTGCGTGCGCGACACGCGGCAGGGAGTGGGCGCCCTCACGTGCCAGCGCGATTCGGCCGTGATCGATGTCGAAGCCCACGCCGAGTGCGGCGAGGTCGGCGATCACCCCGGGGGCGTCCGCGCACAGCGCGCTCGCCGCGACGGAGTCGCCCAGGCCCGCGGCCGCATGGATGGTGTCGTCCGCGTGGGCGTGCACCGTGTCGCCGGGGCCGAGGGCCGCGGCGATGCCGCCCTGCGCCCAGCTGGTGCTGCCCTCGCCGAGGGTGCCCTTGGTGATGATGACCACATCACGCCCGGCGGCGATGCGCACCGCGGCGGAGAGACCGGCGAGGCCGGATCCCACGACCACGATCGGGGTGCTGCGGGTGGTTTTACGTCGAATTGACGTCATTTCGCCTTCGATTTTACGTCAGACGGACGGATGCGCAAGCGCCTGTGGCGGGATCAGGCGCCCCGAACGCGACGGGGGCGGCACATGGCCGCCCCCGGGCATCATCTGCAAGCGCGATACCATCCCTAGACCAGCGCGGACCCCTCCACGCGCCGGGCGCGACCGATGGCGGCCTGCAGGCGGTCCCACGCGCGCTCCTCGGCGGCCATGTAGTCGTCCATGCTCGAGAACACCGCGGCGCCGCGCGATACGGCCAGGTAGTCCGAGACGGCGCGCTGGCGCAGCCGGTCGAGCGCCGTGGTCGGAACCGTGGTCTCATCGGTGATGGCGGTCATCTCGTCTCCTCGGGATAGTCCGTGGCGGTCGCGGCAGTAAGGCAGAAGCTGGACAATGATGCAAGGGGAACTGTCAAGGTTCGTTGATGTTTTGGCCGAGGTGACAAAAGCCTTGTTCCTCCCCTAACCCGCCGGGGGGCGCTTGGATTCGTCGGCGTCGGCATTTCGCGGGCGGCCTCTTTTGCAGCGCTCCGAGCAGTAGCGCACGTCATCCCAGTTATCGGCCCACTTGCGGCGCCATGCGAAGGGGCGGCCGCAGGTGGCGCACAACTTGGTGGGAAGGTCGCCCTTGCGTCGCATGCGGCCCACGGTTCAGCCCGCCACGCCGGCGGAGTGACGCCTGTCCGGCGAGAGCAGCTCGCGCGCGATGTCGTGGCGGTCCCAGAGGATCACCCCGGTGCTGCCGGCCAGCTCGATGGCGGCGGGGGTGAAGGTGCTGTTGGTCACCACCATGGCCCCGTCGGTGTCGTAGTGCATGCGGGCGGCCGCGACCTGCTGCACGGCCGCCACGCCCACCGGACGCGCCTGGCGCTTGGCCTGCACCACAACCTCATCCGGGGCGCCATGCCCCAGCAGCAGGTCGGCCCCGAAGTCGCCGGTCGCGCGGGTGTGGCGCACGCGCCAGCCCGCCGCGCGGAAGAGGATCGCCAGCCAGTCCTCGAACTCCTCGCCGGTCATGCGGTCGGCGGCGTCGAGACCGCGCCGCCGCGCGAGGCCGTCGCGGCCCCGCCGCGACCAGCTGCCGATGGCAAGCGCCAGGGTGACGGCGCCGCCCACCACCACCGCCACCACGGCGGGGGCGAACAACGCGAGCACCACCACCAGCACGCCGCCGGCGATCAGCCAGGTGACCATCTCCATGCCGAGCCAGCGCGCCATTCGACCCATTGCCAGATGTTCGCGCACGCCGCGGCATGACCTGCTGCCCGGTGCGTCTAGCGTTCGGCGCGTGGAGGTGACCCGCATACGCGATGGCCTGTGGCGGTGGTCGGTGCGCCGGGGTGGCGCCGAGTTGGCCTCGGCGTACCTCGAGCACGGCGACGCCATGCTCCTGGTCGACCCCGTGCTGCCCCCGCCGGGGGGCGGCCTGACGCGGTTCGAGCGCGCCATCGCGCGCGACCTCGCGCGGCTCGATGGCCCGGCCGTGGTGATGCTCACGCGTGCTGACGACCCGCGCGATGCCGACGGCCTCATGGCCATGACCGGGGCCATGCGGTGGGTGCCCGACGATCCGCCCCCCAGCGGCATCGAGGTGATTCCCATGGGGCATGGGGACGAGGTGGCCATCTGGTCGCAGCCGCACCGGGCGCTCATGCCGGGGCGGGCGCTGGCGGTGCAGGGCGGAGCGCTGGTGCCGGCACCGGGGGTGGACCCCTCGCCGCTGCTCGCGCGTGCGCCCGAGGTGGTGATCCCATCCGTGGGGCCCATGTCCTCCTGACCATGCGCGAGTCGGTACGGTTCGGGTCCATGCCCGACCCCGCGCCCCTGCTGGCCGAGATGGCCGCGCTCGCCGATGCGCACCCCGACGCCCTGCGGGCTTCCGTGCGCGCGTTCGACATCGGGGGCGTGCCGTTCGACGCCGACCGGCGCCCCGCCATCATGGGCGTGGTCAACCTGTCGCGCGACTCCTGGTACCGGGAGTCGGTGTCGCCATCCCCCGCGGCGGCGATCGAGAGAGGTCGCGTGCTGGCGGCCCAGGGCGCGGCGATCATCGACATCGGTGCGGAGTCGACGATCCCCGGCGCCGAGCGGGTGTCGCCCGAGGACCAGCTGGCGGGCGTGCTGCCGGTCGTCACCGCCCTGCGCGATGACGGCATCGTCACCTCGGTGGAGACCTACTCGCCCGATGTGGCGCGGGTGGCGCTTGCCGCGGGCGCGGGGGTGCTCAACCTCACGGGCGTGGAGCGCGAGGACGAGATGTACGCGGCAGCGGCCGAGCACGACGCCGCCGTGATCATGTGCTTCGTGCAGGGCGCGAACGTGCGCGAGGTGCAGGACCTGGTGCTGGGCGACGATCCGATTCCGGGCCTCATCGAGCACTTCGGCCCGCGCGTGGAGCGCGCCGAGCAGCTCGGGGTGACGCGGCTGTTCGTCGATCCCGGCCTGGGCTTCTACTACGGCAACCTGCTCGACGGCCAGGCCCGCGTGCGCCACCAGGCCCGGGTGTTCCTCAACACCTTCCGCCTGCGCGTGCTGGGCTGGCCGGTGTGCCACGCGCTGCCGCATGCCTTTGACTTCTTCCGCGAGGAGGTCCGCACGGCGGAGCCGTTCTTCGCGGTGCTCGCCGCGATGGGTCGCACTGGGCTTTTCCGCACGCACGAGGTGCCGCGCGTGCGCGCGGTGCTCGAAACCCTCGAGGCCATCGACCCGATCGGCCCGGCGTGATGGCCAGGCGCGGGCGATGAAGACGGGATCCCGCGGCGAGCAGGTGATCGCCCGCCTCGACGCCCGGCCCTCACGGTGCCGGTTATCGCCTTCTCGATCGGCAGCGTGATCGCCGCGCTCTTGTAGGACCTCTCCTGGCTCCGCATCGGTCGGTTCATCGCCGGCATGGGCATCGGCGCCGAGATATCCGCGGCCGCCGCCTACATCGGCGAGATCAGCCCGTCGCGCCTGCGGGGCAGGGCGGGTGGGCTGGCGGCTGCGTGGGGCTACGTGGGCTTCGCCGTGGTGCCGTTCGTGTCGATGGCGCTCGTGCCGGCGTTCTCGTGGGGCTGGCGCGTGCTGTTCCTCATCGGGGCCGTGGGAGGCCTCGTGGTGCTTCCGCTGCGCCTGCACCTGCCGAGCTCCCCGCGCTGGCCGGTGGCGGTGGGGCGCGTGGACGATGCCGTTCAGATCGTGACGGCCGCCGAGACGCGGGCGCGCGAGAAGCCCAGCCGCCTGCGCGTGACTCAGGTGCCCATCGATCGCCCTCCGCCGGTGCGCAAGTCGCACGACTTCGCGGTGTTCGCCGTGCTGTTCGTGGCCGTGTGGTTCGCGTACGACATCGGCAACTACGGCCGGCTCACGCTCGCGCCGACGCTGCTCACCGACCAGGGGTTCTCGCTCACCACCAGCATCGCGTTCCTGTCGGCCACCGGCATCGGCTTCGTGGTGGGTGCCTTCACGGCGGTCGGGGTGGCCGAGCGCATCGAGAGGAAGATCTCCATCATCGCGGGCCTGGTGGTGTGGGCGGCGGCGCTCACCACCATCGGGCTCATCCCGTCGGGCGGCGTGATCATGGCCCTGGGCTTCGTGGCCTCGGCCACCATCGGCTTCGCGGTGCCCATCATGTGCGTGTACACCGGCGAGCACTTCCACCCGGCCCGGCGCGCCCGTGGGGTGTCCATCGCCGACGGCACCGGCCACATCGGCGGCGCCATCGCCCCGGTGCCCGTGATGTTCGGGCGCCGGTTGAACGGCACCCCGGCCGACTAGGCGGCGGCGCCCACGGCCACGCCCTCCTCGGCGCTGGGCGACACATGGGCGGTCACGCGGTCGAGGCCCGCGGAGCGCATGATGTGCTCAAGGCTTGCGGGGTCGTGCCGGAATGACTCAAGCACACGCACGGGTCGCCCGGCGCGCATCGACACCGTCACGCCATGCACCTCGGCCACCATCATCCGCGTGGGAGTCACCTCGCCGACGATCGCGAGGCCGTCCGGGGCCTCATGCCAGCGGAATGCGATGTCGCCCGAGCCCCCGAGGCCGATGTCCTCGAGCACCGCGGCCAGCCACTCGCGCGTGGGCGGGTTGTCGTACTGCGCCATCACCTCATCGCGCGCGCCGGGGCGGTCGGGCAGAAGGTTGGCGCTCACCATGAGCACGTCCCCGGGGGCGAGCAGCGAGACCGCCGGCGCCACGGCCCCGGGGCCCAGCGTGGACACCACCCCGAACAGGGTGACGAGCCGCGTGCCGGGGCGGCGCGGTGCGAGGATGGGGGAGAGGTCGTGGGCAGCGGTGATGTCCACGGCCACCGCGTCGGCCACGCCGGTGCCCGGCACCGCACCCATGGCTTCGGCCGCCGCGGTGACGAGCGGAACGCTCACGTCCACGGCCGTGGCGCGCACGTCGCGGTGCCCTGCCGACACCAACGCCCCCAGCAGGCGCCGCTCCTTCACGCCGTCGCCGCACGCCACGCCGATCACGTGCACCGGGCCACCGGGCAGCAGCGCCAGCGCGGCGCGCGCGGCGGCGTCGTAGGCCATCAGGCCGTCATCGGCCTGCGCGGGCGAGTGGGCAGAGGCCAGCGCGCGCCACATGGCGGCCGAGCGTTCTCCCACATAGTGGAAGCGGTTGTCCACGTGGCCGGCCTCGAGCACGGCCAGCATTCCTGCGCGGTGGGCGGCGGGGGAGACGCTCTGGTCGATGCGCACGTCGGGCATGGCCCGATGCTACGGCCTCGCGGCAGTCAGGCCTCGGCGGCCACCGCCACCTTGCGGCTCTTCGCCGCCTTGGCGCGCTCGGTGGCGTCGAGGGCCGTCTTGCGCATGCGCACCTCCTCGGGGGTGACCTCCACGCACTCGTCGTCGCGCACCCATTCCAGCGCCTGCTCCAGCGACAGCCTGCGCGGCGGCACCAGGCGCTCGAGCTCGTCGGATGTGCTCGAGCGCATGTTGGTGAGCTTCTTCTCCTTGCAGATGTTCACGTCGAGGTCGTCGCCGCGGGAGTTCTCGCCCACGATCATGCCCTCGTACACCGCGTCGCCCGGCTCCACGAACAGCACGCCGCGCTCCTGCAGGCCGAACATCGCGAAGGTGGTCACCACGCCCGTTCGGTCGGCCACCAGGCTGCCGCGCGTGCGCATGCGGATCTCCCCCTGCCACGGCTGCCAGCTGTCGAACACCGAGTGCAGCAGGCCGGTGCCACGGGTCTCGGTGAGGAACTCCGTGCGGAATCCCACCAGGCCGCGCGCGGGCACCAGGTAGTCGAGGCGCGTCCAGCCGGTGCCGTGGTTCACCACCTGCTCCATGCGACCCTTGCGCAGGGCCAGCAGCTGCGTGACGACGCCCATCATGTCCTCGGGCACGTCGATGGTGACCCGCTCGATGGGCTCGTGGCGCACGCCGTCGATCTCGCGGATGAGCACCTCGGGCTTGCCCACGGTCAGCTCGAATCCCTCGCGGCGCATGGTCTCCACAAGCACCGCCAGCTGCAGCTCGCCGCGCCCCTGCACCTCCCAGGCATCGGGCCGGTCGGTGGGCTGCACCCGCAGCGATACGTTGCCGATCAGCTCCTGGTCAAGGCGGTCCTTCACCATGCGGGCCGTGAGCTTCTTGCCCTCCTTGCCCGCCAGCACGGAGGTGTTGATACCGATCGTGAGTCCCAGGCTGGGTTCGTCCACGGTGATCACGGGAAGGGCCCGCGGGTCGTCGGGGTCGGCCAGGGTCTCGCCGATGGTGATGTCCTCGATGCCGGCGATGGCGATGATGTCGCCGGGGCCGGCTTCATCCACGGGCACGCGATCGAGTTCGCGGGTCACGAACAGCTCGACGATCTTGGCCTGCTGCATCGACCCGTCTGCGCGGCACCACGACACCTGCTGGCCCTTGCGGATGGTTCCCTCGTGCACGCGGCAGACGGCCAGGCGCCCCAGGTACGCGTCGGCGGCCAGGTTGGTGACCAGCGCCTGAAGGGGGGCGCCCTCGGTGTACTCGGGGGCCGGGATGGCATTACGCAGCACGTCGAACAGCGGGGTGAGGTCGTCCTCCTGGCTGTCCGCCGACAGTGACGCCGTGCCGGCCTTGCCGTTGGTGTAGACGATGGGGAAGTCGATCTGGGCCTCGTTGGCACCTAGGTCCAGGAACAGTTCGTAGACCTCGTCCACGACCTCCGACACCCGGGCATCGGGGCGGTCCACCTTGTTGACCACGAGTACCACGGGCAGGCCGCCCTCCAGTGCCTTGCGCAGCACGAAGCGCGTCTGGGGGAGGGGGCCCTCGGAGGCGTCCACCAGCAGCAGCACGCCATCCACCATGTAGAGGCCGCGCTCGACCTCGCCGCCGAAGTCCGCGTGCCCCGGCGTGTCGATGATGTTGATGGTCAGGTCACCGCGCTTGACCGCGGTGTTCTTGGCGAGGATCGTGATGCCCTTCTCGCGCTCGAGGTCGCCGGAGTCCATGACGCGCGTCTGCACGTCCTGGTTCTCGCGGAAGGCGCCGCTCTGCCACAGCATGGCGTCGACAAGGGTGGTCTTGCCGTGGTCCACATGGGCCACGATCGCCACGTTTCGGAGGTCATCCCGGGTAGGCACGGCGGAGGACACTAGTGCACGCCCTCCGGGCCGGGCTGACATCATCCCGATGTGACAACCACGCGGGAAGACGCCGGCTCCGGGCGCGAGTCGAGATGGCCGCCCCTGGTGGCCCTCCTGCTGGCCGCGCTGCTGGAGCTTAGCCTGCCCGGCGACCTCATCCTGGGCGGCGGCTGGATCCGCTGGATCATCCCGGCGCTGGTGGTCATCCTCATCGTGGTGGCGGCGGTGGCGCCGCTGGACGAGAGCGACCGACGCAGGCGCCTGGGCGTGACCCTGGCGGCCCTGGTGACGGTGGCGAACGCGGTGGCCATCGGCGAACTGGTCTACGGGATCGTGGGCGAGGCGGGGTTCGAGGGCAAGTACCTCATCGTGGCCGCGCTGCAGGTGTGGTTCACGAACGTGATCGTGTTCGCCATGTGGTTCTGGGAGCTCGACGGCGGCGGGCCGCGGCATCGCGCATTCGCCGCGCCGGGGCCGCAGGAGTTTCTGTTCGCCCAGTACACGCTGCCCCAGCCGTGGACCTGGCGACCCTCGTTTCTGGACTACCTCTACCTGTCGTTCTCGAACGCAGTCTCGTTCGCGGCAGCCGATGTGCTGCCGCTGCGCCACCGCATGAAGGCGCTCATGGCGCTGGAGTCCATCCTGTCGCTGCTGGTCATCCTCATCATCGCCGCGCGCGCGATCAGCGTGCTCCGGTAGCCGCACCTGTACGGTGATGGCGTGCGCCGGTTCGCCACACCCGTGTCCGTGACATCCGCCGTCCTCCTGGGGGTGGCCGCAGTGACCGTGGCCGCCGTGTCGCAGGCGGACGCCGCCACGGCCTGCCGCGTGGTGGCCAACCCGACGCCCGCGCGTCACACCACGTGCCGCAACGCCGACCTGCGGCGCATCAACCTGGCGGGGCGCGACCTGCGCCACGCCGACTTCACCGGGTCATCCATGCAGCACGCCAACCTGGCAGGGGCCACCCTCACCGATGCGCGCCTGCCCTTGGCCAACCTGACCCGCGCGAACCTCTCCGGAGTCCGGGCCGCCGGCGCGCGCATGACCGCCGCGGGCCTCACGAGTGCCAACCTCACCGGTGCCGACCTGAGCGGCGCCCGGCTGAACGGCACCATCAAGTTCACCAATGCCAATCTCACCAATGCCGACCTCACGGGAGCCAACCTGGGCAGTGCGCTGCTGCTGGGCGTCACCGTGGCGGGTGCCGACTTCACCGGCGCGCGGCTCACGAACGTGGGCAGCAGCGGCCTGGTGGGGCAGCCCATCGCGGTGCCCGCCGGATGGCGCGTGGTGCAGGGGCAGCTCGCCGGGCCCACCGCCAACCTGTGGGGCGCGTCGTTCACCGATGCCGACCTGTCCGGCATCGACCTGTCGGGGGCGAACCTCATCTACGCGTCAATCGGCGGTAATTCGACCTTGCGGGGGACCCCAATGACCGGCGCCGTCATGGATGGCATGTCGTGGAGCTGGAACTTCTCGGCCAACGGCGGGAACGGCGGCCCGGACGGCGGCACGGTCATCTGCCCCAACGGCTCGGTGGCCACCCCCGGCTACGCGAGCGGACTCCCGGGAGCGCCCAGCGTTGGCTGCTGACCCGCACGCTCCGAACCCGCGCCGCTCGCGGCCCCGGCTGGTCCTGGCGGCCCTGGGTGGGTGCGCCGTGGTGGCAGGCGTGGGTGCCACGGCGGCCGTGGTGTCGGCGGGCATGGCCGACCCGCCACCGTGCGAGGCCTGCGAGGGCTTCGTCACGGGCGAGCCGCTGCGCGATCCGCCCACCATGACCGCGCAGGGCGGTGCACTTGACGTGGTGATGACCCCCCGCACCCGCACGGTGGACATCGGCGGACGGTCGGTATCGAGCCAGACCTACGCGTCGAAGTTCGCCGCGCCCACGTGGGTGGTGAACCCCGGTGACGACCTCAACGTGCTGCTGCGCAACCGCCTGCCCGCCGGCTACCTGCCCGACGTCCAGGACCTCAACAGGTTCCTGCAGCCCAAGGGCGCCATCACCAACCTTCATGTGCACGGCCTGCACGTGTCGCCGGACTCCCCCCAGGACAACGTGTTCCTGACCATCCGGCCCGGCCAGGACTACCAGTACCGCTACCGCCTGCCCGCCAACCACCCGTCGGGCGTGTTCTGGTACCACCCGCACCACCACCGGTACGTGGACATGCAGACCTTCGCCGGCCAGGCCGGCACCATCATCGTGCGCGGCGGCCTGGACGACCTGCCGGGAGTCGGCAACCTGCGCGACCGCGTGATGGTGTTCCAGAACACCGAGGTGCGGGGATCCTCCACGGCGGGCAGCCAGTCGCGCCCGCCCAAGGACCGCGTCATCATCATCAACGGCCAGCTGCAGCCCCGCATCGACATCCGCCCCGGCGAATCGCAGCGCTGGCGCCTGGTGAACGCGTCCACCGAGCGCTTCCTCAAGATGCGTCCAGTGGGCGGTGAGTACTTCCTGCTGGCCCGCGACGGCGTGACGCTGCGCACCCCGCAGCGGCTGTCCGAGGTCTTCCTGGCCCCCGGCCAGCGGTTCGAGGTGCTGGTGCGCGCCGGTACGGCCCGCGGGGACTTCAAACTGGTGCAGGAGTACTTCCAGCAGCGCCCGACGCCGTTCGGCATCCAGCCCGAGGTCCAGGTGGCCACGGTGCGCGTGGACGGTGCCGCCCAGGCGCGCCAGCCCGTGCCGGCGGTCCTCGGGCCGGTGGACGACCTGCGCGGCGCCCGGGTGGACATCGCGGCCCGTCGCCGGGTGGTGTTCACGCAGAACCCGGCCAAGGCCCAGTTCTTCGTGAACGGCAAGCTCTTCGCCCATGACAAGGGCGGCACGCCCGTGCCGATGTTCAGCCCCAGGCTCAACACGGTGGAGGAGTGGCTGCTGGTCAACGACTCCCCGGAGTGGCACAACTTCCACATCCACGTTGATCCGTACCAGGTGGTGGCGCGTAACGGCCGCCCTGTCACCGGGCAGCCGGAGTGGGCCGATTCCCTCGCCATGCCGCCGAGGAGCCGCATCACCATCCGCCAGCGATTCGCGGACTTCACCGGCAGGTTCGTGCTCCACTGCCACGTGCTGGTGCACGAGGACAACGGCATGATGGCCGAGGTGCGGGTGGTGAACTAGGCGCGCGCCACCGGCGCGGCCGGTGGTACCGCGGCCTCCTCGCGCGGTGACGTGCGTCGTGCCCCCAGCAGGGCGGCCACGACCGCGCCCGCCGTGATGAGCACGAGTCCGGTGATGTCACCGCCCGTGGTGACGGCATCCAGGAACCAGAACGACAGCAGGGTGGTGGTGACGGGCGCGAGTACGCCCTCGGCACCCACCACGTCGGCGCTGATCTGTGACAGCGCCCATGAACGCCCCAGCGTGGCAATCAACTGCGCCCCCAGCGCGGCCATGGCGAGCGCGCCGTACTCCGCCGCCGTCAGGTCGAATGCGGCAGCACCCTCCGTGATCGCGCCGATCACCAGGGCCACGACAGCAGCCGCCAGTGCGCTTGCCAGCGCCACATCGATGACGCTGGCATGTGCCAGCGCCCTCTGCGTGATCACGATCGATCCCGCGAACACCGCCGGCGACGCCAACGCAAGGGTGATGCCCGTCGGGTCCCCTACCGCATCGCGCGCGAAGGCGATCGCCCCGGCCAGGATGAGCGCCACCCCCGCCAGCACGCCCAGGGTGGGGCGCTTCCGGTACGCCACGATGCCGATGGCCACCACCCACACCGGTGCCGTCATCGAGAGTCCGGTTGCAGGGCCCGATCCCACCAGGGGCACGGCTTCCAGGTAGAGCGCCAGGTTCAGCACGTAGATGGCGCCCGCCACGGCCGCCAGCAGCAGGCCCCGGCGGGCGGACGGCTGCTCGGGGGTCCGGGACATTCGCAGCACGCCGATGCCGACGGCGGCGCCCAGCGACAGCAGCCCGGACAGCACATACGGTGTATCGCGGTTCATCACCACCTCATTGGCGGCGAGCGACGTCACGCCGGCCACCAGCATGAGCGCGGCGAAGATGAGCGCCACAACGGCGGGGGACCTCTGGCGATCCCCGCCCGAGGTCCGGTAGGCACCCACGGTGATGACCGCGGCGGCGAACAGCGACATCGCCAGCATCCCGTTGGCCGCGGCCTCCGCCTGGCCCTGGCCTCCGAAGGCCGGTTCCATACCGGTCTGCACGCCCTCGACACCCACCAGGGCGATCGCCAGGATCGTGGCCGTGCCCCAGCGCGTTCCGGATCGACCGGCGATGGCGATGGCGCCCACCAGCGCCAGCGGCACGAGTGGTCCGATCTCCCCGAGCAGCCCGATGGCGGCCACCACGGTCACCACGACGAACGAGGCCATGGCGATTCGCTGCCGGAACGCCTCGCGCAGCGGCGCCTGCGGGTCGCCCCAGGCCAGCACGAACCCGCCGGCCACGAGGAAGCCGGCCAGATAGCCCGTGATCACCCAGCCCGTGACCTGCGGAACGCTGAAGCCCCCCGGCATGTCGCCCATCGCGGCGACGATGGCCACGGTGAACACGCCCGCGGCGATGCTGATGAGCGCCGCGATGCCGGCGAAGCGGAGCGTCTGGGCAAGATCGCGCAGCCAGCAGTTCGTCCGCTGCAAGAGCGTCGCGCCGAGCAGGCACGCCACCGCGTGGATGGCCACCGACCCAAGGAGCAGCGCGACGCCCCGGTGGGCCACCAGGATCTGGCCCAGGAGGTCCCCGGCCACCAGCGCGGGCCAGAGTGATCGGCCGATCCGCGCCAGCAGGGCCGATCCCACTCCCGGAAGCAGCAGCAGGATCGAGATCTGCATGTCGGTGAGGCACAGGCCGTACGACACCACCGTGGCGCCCACGGCGAGAAGGGCCGCGGCGACGAACGATGCCCACCACGCGGCGGACGCCAGCATCGTCCGGGAGGGGACCAGCGCATTCACACCCTGCACCCTACGTGAGGGGTCCGAGCCGCCTCGGGCGGATCACATGGCCACGATGAACAGCACCAGCAGGCCCACGATCAGCACGATCGCCACGGCGGCGATGACGGGCCGGCGTGAGTCGGGGCGAGGGGGACCCATAGGTCCACGTCAGCAGACCCTCCGCGTGTCCGCCCCGAACGCACGAAAGCCGCTCACGTGAGCGGCTTTCGTGGAGACGCTTATAGCGGGGGCAGGATTCGAACCTGCGACCTTCGGGTTATGAGCCCGACGAGCTACCAGACTGCTCCACCCCGCGGCGTGTCATGAATGTAGCACCCGACCCGCCTGGCTGGACAGGGCCGGGGAGCGACCTATGTTGGCGGCGAACGCCACGGGGACGACGGCGGGAGGAGGCCGGCTGATGATGTACCAGCGCAAGCGCATCGTGATGATCGCCCACGACAACCGCAAGCGCGACATGCTCGAGTGGGCACGCGACCACTACGAGGTGCTGCGCCACCACGAGCTGCACGCGACGGGCACGACCGGCGGCATCATCGCCGACGACTTGGGCCTCGACGTGCACCGCTTCCTGTCCGGTCCGCTCGGGGGCGACCAGCAGGTGGGCGCCGCGCTGGCCGAGGGGCGCCTGGACATGGTCATCTTCTTCTGGGACCCGCTCGAGCCCCAGCCGCACGACGTGGACGTGAAGGCCCTGCTGCGCATCGCCGTGGTGCACAACTGCCCCATCGCGTGCAACCGCGCCACGGCCGACTTCCTGCTGGCGAGCCCGCTGATGGGCGAGGACTACCGGCCCGCGGCCTCGCCCGGTGACCTCGCGCCCGACGAGCGCCACATCGCCGATGTGGGGGTGGCCGCTCGGACCTGACCCGGGGGCTGCCTCAGCCGCCGAGGCGCACGGGATCGCCCACGGCGATCCAGCCGGGTCGCACCACGCGACAGCAGGCGCCCGCGTAGTTGCGTCGCTCGCGCGCCAGCGCGGCATGGGCGCGGGTGTCGCGCTCGGCGGTATCGGGGTCGCGGCTCAGCACGCCCGACCGTCGCGTGGGCGCCACCACCTCGATCTCGGCGCCGTCGCCGATCACCAGCCGCCGGCCCATCCAGGCATCCTCGGGGAAGGGGTCGTCGCCCGCGTCGATCACCACGTTCGGCCGGAAGCGGCGCCGGTCGACGTCCTCCCCCGCCCACGCGGACACCTGCGCGATCGTGGCCTCCGCCAGCAGCGCCACGGGCTGGTCCGCATGGGCCCCCACGGGCGAGCGGCGAAGCTCCACCGGCTCGCGCTCATCGCGCCCGAGGTCGGCGCGCATGCCATCGGCCAGCGACGGGTCGTCCCACGTCACCACATCACCCCGCGGGGTCTCGACCCGCACGTCGTCCCCGCCCTCGGCGTCCTCGCACCACGCCCGGTAGGCGAGCAGCGGCGGATGCCGCAGGGCGATCACCGGGCTGCCGTCGGACGGGTCGGCCACCATGCAGCGCCGGTCGCCCTGCACCCCAAGCGGGCCGAGGAACGCCCGCCTCAGCCGCTCGCCGCCCATCGAGGCCACGGGGTATCGCCAGAGGTCGGACACCACCGCCACCGGCCGCGTGCCCAAGGCCTGCTCCCGGACGCCTACGTGAGGATGATCGCGAGGACGATCACGATGATCAGCAGGATCGCCAGCGTGGCGTACACCAGCCGCACCGCGCGGTTCGCGCCCACCGCCGCCACCCGCGCGTTCTCGCGCTTCTTCGCGATCACCTCGGGATCGGTCTCGCGCTCCGGCCAGTCGTCGTCTTCGTCATCCCAACCCATGCGCAGCAGCCTACCGCCGAGGGCCGCAGGGGTTTATCGCCCCCTGCGGCATGCGCCAAGGCCCCTGCGGACCGGGTCGGGGCGGGAACGCGAACGGCCCGCTTTCGCGGGCCGTTCGGGTGCTGCTCATGGCGGGTGGGGCTAGGCGACCTCAGCCAGGCCGCGCACGTCCATCATGCCGGCGAGCTTCTGCAGCGCCTGGTTCTCGATCTGGCGGATGCGCTCGCGCGTGACGTTGAACGTGCGGCCCACCTCGTCAAGGGTGCGGGGCTGCTCGCCGCCCAGGCCGTAGCGCAACTCGAGCACGCGGCGCTCGCGGTAGCTGAGCGAGTTGAGGACCTCCTGCAGGGTCTCGTTGCGCAGGGTCTCGTCGGCGGCCGCCTCGGGCGAGATGGCCTTCTCGTCGGCGATGAACTGGCCGAACTCCGACTCCTCCTCGTCGCCCACGGGCTTCTCGAGCGAGACCGGGGTCTGGGCGCTCCTGCGGATGGACTCCACCTCGGCCTCGTTGAGGCCGATCGAGGCGCCGATCTCGGCGTTGCTGGGGTCGCGCCCCAGCTCGGCCAGCAGCTTGCGCTCGGTGCGGTTGATCTTGTTGAGCTTCTCCACCACGTGCACGGGCATGCGGATGGTGCGGCCCTTGTCGGCGATGGCGCGGGCCACCGCCTGGCGGATCCACCACGTGGCGTACGTGGAGAACTTGTAGCCCTTGCGGTAGTCGAACTTCTCGGCGGCGCGCACCAGGCCCAGCGTGCCCTCCTGGATCAGGTCGAGGAAAGCCAGGCCCTGGTTGCGGTAGTTCTTCGCGATCGAGACGACCAGGCGCAGGTTGCTCTCCACCATCTTCTGCTTGGCCGCGAGGTCGCCCTCCTCGATGAGCTTGGCGAGCTCGACTTCCTGCTTGGCGGTGAGCAGCGGGATGCGGCCGATGTCGCGCAGGAAGAGCTGCAGCAGGTCGGTGGTGCTTTCGGCCTTTGCGGCCACGCGGCGGGGACGCTCGGCCTCCTCCGCGAGCTTGGCGCGACGCTCCTGGGCGTCGGGCTCTTCGAGCAGCTCGATACCCATCTCGTCGATGTGCGTGTACAGGGCCTCGGCGTCCTCCTGGACGATGTCCATGCCCTGCAGCGCCCCGGCGACCTCCTCGATGCCGAGGAAGCCCTGCTCCTGCCCACGGGTGAGGAGGACCAGCATTTCCTCGTTGCCCACGATCTCCTTGAGCGTCATCTTCTTTCATCCCCTTTGGCCCGGTCCTCACCGGGCGCTTCGTCGTGCGTGCCCGGGCGCAGGTCACCCCCCGGACGCATCGGTGCCCCTGGCACCTGCCTGCCACTCATCCCGCTCACCCGCCGACCCTCTCGGACCGGGCGGGGATCCAACGCACCGGACGCTCGTCCGGCATGCTGCTTTCGGCAGTGTCCCCATCGGCCCTTATGGGCCGGTTAAGAGGTTCTCCGCGCAGGGTAAACATCCTGCCCCCCGGTGTTGGGGGTGAACGGGCGCTTCCTTACCGGTTCGTGACCATGCGGCTCACCGGTGCCACAGCCGCTATCCATCGCTGGTGCGGGTATTCGCCCCTCCAGGGGCCTGATCGGCGATGCGCTTCAGCAGCAGCGCGGCCGTCGTGCCGATGGCGCTCTCCTCGTCGATCGTGACCACGCGCTTCCACGAGGAAATGACGTCCCGTCCGTCGCGGCGGTACGTGGCGAGCCACCCGCGGTTGAACCAGGCGAGCTGGCTCTCGGGGTTGTCGCGCGTGACCCGGGCGAGCACGGCGGTGGCACGCTTCATTCCGGCATCGCCGGTGGCGGCGTCCGCCAGCGCGAGCCCGATGACGGGGGCGATGGCCCCGGGGTCGGCGGCCGCGGCCATGCGGAAGGTGCCCGCGGCGGCGTCCTGCTCGCCCGCCCTCTGCTGGGCGGCGCCGAGCCTGAGGAGGGCATCCACGTCGCCGCCCCGGGCCTCGGCCCGATAGGCCGCCACCTGCTGCGACGCAGACATCTGGGCGATGGCGTCGGGCACGGGCTGGTCGAGCACCATGGCGAGCGGCGGAAGGTCGGTGGGTCCGGTGAGCTCCTCGCCGGGAGCGGCCACCACTCCGATGACGATCGGCTGGGCGGGGTCGGGCGGCGCCACCTGGCTCGTGCCGCCCAGGGCCAGCGCCCCCGCGATTGCCGCCCCGGCCACCACGAGGCCGGCGACGACCACGCCGATGATGCGGCCGGGGTTCACGGAGGGACCGCGGCCGTCGGCCCCGCGGGCGCGAGGGCGTCGAGGGCGTCGCGCACCGCGGGAAGCGGAACGCGGACGAGGCCCTGGCCGATCCATGCGCCGTCGGCGCGCGAGGCGATGCCCATGGCGATGCCCGGGGACTCCCCGGCGTCGAGGCACAGGCGGGCGTCGATGGCCATGTCGGCGCAGGCGATCACTCCCTGGTCGCCGGTCCACGGCGCGGCGTCGGGTGATGGGGTGCCCTCGCCGAAGTCTTTGTCCTCGCCGATGGGGGCGGGCGCGGTGAACCACGTACCGGGCATGCCGGCCAGGGTGATGGCCACGTCGGTGCCGTTGCCCGACATGCCGATGACCAGGCTCGATCGCGGCACGCCTGATGCCGACTGCAGCGCGGCCCGCGCGGCGGCGGCCAGCACGGGCAGAGCCATGCGTCCATCCCCGGCGGTGATGAGGGTGACGGCCGGCACGGCGTCGAGCGCCCGCGCGGCGAGCCCCGGCAGCAGCGCGTGGAGGATCATCATCGCCGCCACCTGCGGGCGGGCGGCAGGGGGGTCACCGGCGTCTGATGCCCGGCGGGCAAGGTCGGTGAGGTCGATGGGCCCGGTCAGGTCGAGGGCGGCCGCCACGCCGGGGGCCACGCGGTCGCTCAGCATGCGCTGGCGCGCGATGAGGTCGCGCGTGCGCGCGCCCGGGGGAAGGCCGTCGCCCGCGCCGTCGGAGACGGGCGCCCAGGCCTCGGCCCCGGTCTCCTCGTCGCGCACGGCCCACACGGCCATCGATGGCGACAGCACGCCGCACATGGTGGCCACCACGCCGTGGGTGTCGGTGGGGGCGAGGGTGATGGCCCCGTGCGCGATCAGCGCGGCGGCCTCGCCCTGGTCGGGCGCCCAGCCCTCGAGCATCGCCGCCCGCGCCACCTGCCCGCGCATGGCCGGCCCCAGGTGGTCCCAGTCGCAGGGGGGGCCGCAGTGAAGGATCGTGCGCCCGTCCATGCCGGGCACCAGGTCGGTGGCGAGCCCCGCGCCCACCAGGTGCGGTCGTGCGGCGTCGAGCAGGGCGAGCGCCTCGCGGTTACCGGCCTCCACGGCGTTATCGGCATAGGCGCGGGTAAGGAGTGCGACGTCCGCCAGGTCGCCGCGCGCCGGGGGGGTCCACTCGATGACGACGGGTTCGACGCCCTGTGCGCGCAGGGTGTCCTCGACGAGCGGCGCCTCAATGGTGGCGATGGCCAGCGGCATGCCGTAATCGTAGGCGCTGCCGCGGCGCCCGCCTGCGGGTCGCTCAGGTGAGCAGGAAGGCGAATCCCACGGCGATGCCCAGCGCGATCACCCCGAGCCGGAAGATGGCCTCATTCAGGTGCTGCACGGTCTTGCCGCCGAGCCACCCGCCGGCCCACGCCCCGACTCCCATCATCAGGCCGGCCCACCAGTACACGTGGCCGCTGAAGGCGAAGAAGATCGCCGCGGCCCCATTGGCGCAGAGCGACATCAGCAGCTTGAGGGCATTGAGGCGATTGAGGGTGTCGGTGAGCATCAACCCGAGGATCGCGATGGTGATGATCCCGAGGCCGGCACCGAAGTAGCCGCCGTACACCGTGGCGAGGAAGATTGACACCACCAGCACCCAGCGGCTCATCTCGCCGGCGTCACCACGGGCGCTCACGGTGAGGCGCCGCAGCGGCTTCTGGGCGGCGAGCAGCGCGGTGGCGCCGAAGATGAGCCATGGCACGAGTTGCTCGAAGAGTTCCTCGCCGGTGGAGAGCAGCAGCGCGGCCCCGGTGACCCCGCCGAGAATCGACGTGATGGCCAGCACCCGTGCGAGGTTGGCCTGGCCGATGAGGTCGCGCCGCTGGGCGTAGGTGCCGCCGGCATACCCGGGGGAGAGCGCCACGGCGTTGGTGATGTTGGCGTCGAGCGCCGGTATGCCCACTGCGGTGAGCACCGGGAAGGTGACGAGCGTGCCGCCGCCCGCGACGGAGTTGACGAAGCCGCCGCCGATGCCGCCGAGGAGGGCAAAGATCAGGGCCCAGGTTCCGAGGTCGCCCACGGCCGCGAGCATGCCACGGGTCGCTACCGGCCGCCGCGCGTGCGCTACCTTCCCGGCGCGCATGGCGACCGGAGCCCCGCCCATCACCCTGCTCGGCCGCCTCGGCGCATGGTGCGCGCGCCGGCGCTGGTGGGTGCTGGGCGCCTGGGTGGTGGCCCTCGTGGGGCTCACGCTGCTGGGATCGGCGCTCGGGGGCACGCCGTCCGACAACCTCTCGGTGCCAGGCCTGCCCGCGGCCGAGGGCGCATCGGTGCTGCAGCGCGCGTTCCCCGGCCAGGGGCTCACCGACGGGCAGGTGGTCATCCGATCCGAGCGCGGGTCGCTGGCGGCGGCGCCCTCCCGCGCGGCGATCGCGGATTCGGCCGGCCGGCTTCGCGCGATCCCGGGCATTGCGTCGGTTCAGCCCCCCGGCCGTTCGGGCACCGTGTCGGCCGATGGCCGCACGGCGCTCATGGGCATCGAGTGGTCCACGCCGCCCCAGGATCTCGGCCCGGGGCAGCTCGACCGGGTGCGGGCGGCTGCCCGTCCCCTCGAGCGGGCGGGGCTCGTGGTGGCCTACGCCGGGGCGCCGGCCACGCAGGCCGAGGCCACGGGCACCGACTGGTCGGCGATCGTGGGCATCGCCGCCGCCATCGTGATCCTCCTGCTCGCCTTCGGCTCGGTGGTTACCATGGCGATCCCGGTGGTGGGCGCGCTCGTTGCCGTGGGCACCGCGCTCGCGGTGCTGGCCGTGCTGCAGGCCGTCACAGACGTGAGCGACGTGGGGCGCACCCTGGCGGTGATGATCGGCCTCGGCGTGTCGGTGGACTATGCGCTGTTCGTGGTCACGCGCCACTGCCAGCAGGTTTCAGAGGGCATGGACGTGAGCGAGTCGGTTGCGCGCGCCACGGCCACGGCAGGTCGTGCGGTGGTGATCGCGGGTGGCACGGTGGCCGTGGCGGTGCTGGGGCTGGCGGCGGCGGGCATTCCGTTCGTCGCGCGCCTCGGGCAGAGCGCAGCCATCGCCGTGGTCGTCGGGGTGCTCGCGGCAATCACGCTGCTGCCCGCTGCCCTGGCGATTGCCGGCAGCGGGCTGGGGCGCTGGCGCATCCCATTTGTGTCGGGCCCCCGGCCGGTGGACCTCGACGCCCCGCCCGATCGCACGCACGGATGGGCACGGTGGTCGCTCACCGTCACCCGCAAGCCGTGGCCATTCCTCATCGGGGGTCTGGCCTTGCTGCTGCTACTCGCGGCGCCTGTGCTGCGCATGGAGCTCGGGCAGGTGGATGCCGGGAGCGACCCGCCGGGGTCCACCACCCGCGAGGCCTACGCGCTGATATCCAGCGGATTCGGCCCGGGGTTCAACGGACCCGTGCAGGTCGTGCTCGAGGGGCCGCTGGCCAAGCAGAGCGCCCTCGCCGTGGCCGACCGCGCCCGCGACCTGGCAGGGGTCATCGAGGTGTCCCCGCCGGTGAGGTCGTCCATCGCCGACGTCGCGATGATCAACGTGGTGCCGGCCACCGCTCCGGCGAGCCCGCGCACCACCGATCTGGTGGAGAAGCTGGCGCAGCGCCTGAAGCCCGCGGCGGGCGCCGGCACGGCGGTGTACGCCACGGGCCTCACCGCGGTGGGGGTGGACCTCTCCGACCGCGTGGCGTCACGGCTGCCGTGGTTCATCGCGGCGGTCGTCCTCATCTCGTTCGTGCTGCTGATGTTCGAGTTCCGGTCGCTGCTCGTGCCACTCCAGGCCGCGGTGATGAACCTGCTCTCGGTGGCGGCGGCATTCGGGGTGGTGGTGGCCATCTTCCAGTGGGGCATCCTGAGGCAGCAGATCGGCGTGCCCGAGGCCGTTGCCATCGAGGCCTGGGTGCCGATGATGATGTTCGCGATCCTCTTCGGGCTCTCGATGGACTACGAGGTGTTCCTCCTCTCGCGGGTACGCGAGGGCTGGGAGCAGACCCGCGATGCGCACCGCTCGGTGGCACTCGGGCTGGCGTCCACCGCCCGGGTCATCAGCGCGGCCGCGCTGATCATGGTGAGCGTGTTCCTCGCCTTCGTGCTGAACGACAACGTCATCGTGAAGATGCTGGGCATCGGCCTCGCCACCGCGGTGC
This sequence comes from Actinomycetota bacterium, assembly GCA_016870155.1. GTDB lineage: Bacteria > Actinomycetota > Thermoleophilia > Miltoncostaeales > Miltoncostaeaceae > SYFI01. The sequence continues at coordinate 112,551 of VGCE01000003.1, forward strand.
TCGTGGACGCCACGATCATCCGCCTCATGCTCGTGCCGGCCGTGCTGAGCCTCTGCGGCCAGTGGAACTGGTGGCTGCCCGGGCGACGCGGGCGCGGTGGCGAGCAGCCGGGGACACCCCCGTCGTGACGCCTCCTTCGCCGAGTCCCGCGCTCCGCCCCGACCGCATCACCATGCTCACCGGCGCCCGCCCCCACACGGAGCTCGGCCACGACGATGTGGACGCCGAGGCCGAGCTGGTGGTGCTGCGCACAGCCGACCACAAGCACTGGGACGGCCTGCTCATGCGGCCGCGCACCGATGTGGAGGGGCGTGCCGGAACCCTGGCGATCATCGTGCATGGATCCCTCGGCAACTATATGGGGGGCGTGCCGCGCCGCATGGCGTTCGAGCTCGCCCCCCGCGGGTAACCGGCGCTGTCGATCAACACCTGCATGGCCAACTCCGGCGTGGTGGACGGCGGCGGTCATTTTGACGACACCCCGCTCGACGTGGCCGCGCCCTTGACCTGACCCGCGAGGTGGGCTTCCAGCGCGTGGTGCTGGTGGGCTGCAGCCTGGGCGAGAGCATCGTCACGCACTACCAGGCGCGCGAGCACCCGCCTGAGGTGATCGGGCTCTGCACGCTGGCGCACCCGTGGAGCCTGCCCGATTCGATGCATCCGCGGCGGACCCGCCCCCACGGACTGGCTGCTGGCGAACGCCTCGGGGAGGGATTGCCGCCCCGGGTGGAGAAACCGCAGGCCATGACGACGCCCCGCACGCTCACCCTGTCGGACGCCGCCGAGGTGTGCGGCACCACCAAGAAGGCCCTCGAGAGGCGCGTCGAGCGCGGCACGCTCGAGGTGTCGCGCCGGGGTGGCGTGCGCGTGGTGGAGGTGACCGAACTCGTGCGCGTGGGCCTGATCGACGCCGGGAGCCCCGTGCAGGTGCCTACAGGTGGCAGCGCGCTCGACCGCCCGCTGGCCGTGCTGGCCCGGCGCCTGGCAGAGGCGGATGCCGACCTGCTGGAGCTCCGCGCATCGCTCGAGGCCACGGAGGCCGCCCTGCGCAGGGCGCGCGAGGACGCCCGCCTGCTGCGCTCGCGCCTGGCGCAGGCCACGCCTGCGGGCGACCTGCTGGCCGAGACCGCCTAGACCCGCCGCGGCGCCCGCCCGTGACGTCGGCACCTCCGCCCGCGGGCACCGGTAGCGTGCAGGAGGTGGAGGACCTTCCCCAAGCCGATGACGTGGTGGTGGAGCTCCGCCCCGGCGTGGCGGCGGGGGAATCGCCCGCGGCCGGGGATGACGCCGCGCCCGAGGCGGATGCCCTCGCGGTGATCGGCGTGCCCGGCGCGTTTGCGGCCCTCGAGGGGCACCGTGCGCTGTCGGCGGGCAGCAACGTGATGCTGCTCACGGGCGATGTCGTGCTGGCCGACGAGGTGGCCCTCAAGCGGCGCGCAGCCGACGCCGGCCGGCTCGTGCTGGGGCCCGGCAGCGACACGGCGATCATCGACGGCGTCGGCATCGGCATCGCCAACGTGGTGGCGGCAGGACGCATCGGCGTGGTGGCGACCTCGGGCTCGGGGGCGCAGGAGGCATCGGTGCTGCTCGACCGCTTCGGGCTCGGGGTGAGCCGGGTGCTCGTGACCGGGCCGCGCGACCTCACCGATGAGGTGGGCGCGGCGTCGTCCATCGCGGCGATGCGCCGCATGGCGGACGATCCGCTCACCGACGCCGTGGTGCTGGTGGCCGAGGGCTTCTCAGCGCGCGGGGCCGAGGCCGCGCTCGCCGCGCTGGCGGCGTGCGGCAAGCCCGGGTCGGCATGCATGCTGGGTGCCGAGGGGCTGTCGGCGCCGGACGGCGTGGAGCTCCATGGCGTGATCGACCAGGCGGTGGTGGCCGCGGCCCGCCGGGCGGGCGCGAGGCCCGTGATTCCCGCGGCGGAGCCCACCGGCTGGGTGAGCGCGGGGCACGTGCGGGGCATCTTCTCGGGGTCGGCCCTCTGCGCCGAGGCCGCCGCGGTGCTGGCCGCCCGCCTCGGGCGCGTGGTGTCCAACACCCCCGCGGGCGCGGCGGAGTACCTCGACCCCCGAGACGTGGTGCGCGGCAACGCGTGCCTCGACCTGCAGGCCGAGTCGACCGCCCATGGCACGCCGCACCCGTTGCTGGACCCCTCGCGCCGCGCCGGGCTGATCGGTGACACGGTGTCCGACCAGACCGTGGCGGTGATCCTGCTCGACATCATCCTCGGGCGGGGCGCGCACCCCGACCCCGCCGGCGCCCTGGCCCCCGCCATCGCGGACGCCCTGCAGGCGCGGCCCTCGCTGCAGGTGGTGGCGCACGTGTGCGGCACCGAAGCCGACCCGCAGGTGCTGTCGCGGCAGGAGGATCACCTCACGCGGGCCGGCGCCCGGGTGGCGCCCACCAGCGCGCAGGCCGCGCGGCTGGCCGCCGCGCTCGTGCGGCCCGCGCGCTGAGGCCGGCCATGCGGGTGCGCATCGCCACCTATTCGGCGATGCCGCGCGGTGGCGCGGTGCACGCGCGCTGCCTGGCCGAGGCCCTCGCCGCGCGGGGGCACGACGTGGAGCTGTGGGTGCTCACCATCGAGGGCTCGGGCCTGGCGGTGGGGCCGGGCGTGGCCACACACCACGTGCCGCTGCGCCCCGTGGCCGGCGAGTCGGCGGCCGATCGCGTGGACCGCGCGGCTGCCACGCTGGCAGATGGCGTGCGCGAGGTACCCCCGGCCGACATTCACCACGCGCAGGATCTCCTCTCGGCGCGCGCGCTGCTGGCGCTGCGCGCCGACGGCGTGGTTCCCCACGTGGTGCGCACGGTGCACCACGTGGAGGCCTTCGATGACCGCTCCCTCGAGGAGTGCCAGCGGGCGTCGATCCAGGACGTGGACCGCTGCATCGCGGTGTCGGGGTTCTGGGCCGACCGGTTGCAGGACGAGTTCGGCGTGCGGGCAGACGTGGTGCCCAATGGCGTGGAGGCCCATCGCTTCGGCGGCTGCACGCTGACGCGCGACGACGCCGGGGCGCGCATGGGGTGGCCGGGCCGCACCGTGGTGCTCGCCGTGGGCGGGGTGCAGCCGCGCAAGGGCAGCCGCGTGCTGCTCGAGGCCTTCGCCCGTGCACGGGGCCGCCTTCCGGGAAAGCCGCTGCTGGTGGTGGCCGGGGGCGATGGCTTCTTCGCCGACCCCTCGGCGGTCGCCGCGTGGGAGGACGACGCCGTGCGCCTGGGGCTCGTGGTGCACCGGGGGCTGGGCGCTCCGCCAGGGGCCGACGTGGCGCGCATCGGCGTGGTGGACGACGATGACATGCCGGTGCTCTACCGCGCAGCCGACGTGCTGGCGTTCCCGTCCACGCGCGAGGGCTTCGGCCTGGTGGTGGTGGAGGCCATGGCCGCCGGGCTGCCGGTGGTGACCAGCGACATCCCCGTGCTGGCGGAGTTCCTGCGCGACGGCGACGACTGCCTGATGACCCCGGTGGGCGACTCCGGACCGCTGGCGCAGGCCCTCGTGCGCCTGGTGAACGACGACGACCTGCGGGGTCGGCTCACCGCGAGCGCGAGCGACACGGTGCGGCGCCACACGTGGGACGAGGCGGCGCGGCGTGCGGAGGACATCTACGCGGACGTGCGGCAGTCGTGAGCGTGGCCACCGGCGACCTGGTGGAGCATGGGGCGCTGCGCGTGGTCGCCGCGCAGGGGTGGCCGGGATCGGCGCTGGCGGTGTCGCCCGACGGCGCGTGGGCCGCGGTGGCCCTGCCGGGCCGGGTGGTGGTGTCGCGGCTTCCCGGTCTTGATTCCGTGCGTGAGATCGCGGTGTCGGACGTGCGCTCGATGGCGGCCGTGGGGCCCGATCGGCTTGCGCTGGCACCGCGGCGCGGGCTGCTGGTGATCGACGACCCGGTCGGCGTTGCGCGCGTGGGCCTGCGGTCGCGCGCTCCCGGCCGGCTGGTGCTGTCGGCCGGGCACGGGGGGCGGCTCGCCGCCGTGGGCGACCGTGCCGCGCTTCCGCGCGCTACGGTCGTGGCCCGGTCGGATGCCGCGCGCCGGCGCGATTGGACCGCCGCGGTGGAGGGAGCGGCGGCGGCCGCGTGGTTGGATGACGGCGACCTCGCGGTGGCGGCCGGCGCCGACCTGGTGCTGGTGAGAGCCGGCGAGGAGCATGCACGCGCACCGTCGCCGCTGGGCGAGCGCATCACCGCCGTGGCGTCGATCCCCGGCGGGGTCGTGATCGCCGGCCGGGGCGATCGCGCGATGATCCACGCGGTGCTGCCGGGTGCCGCCCGCCCGTCGCTCGAGGTGCATCCCGGCACGGCCCGGGCGCTGGCGGTGGCCGATGGCCTGCTGGTGGTCTCGTCACGATCGCTCGGCGAGCGCGTGACCGTGCACGACCTGGCCACGGGCGAGCGCAGGGCGTCGCTGCGGGGCGTGGCGTTGGGGGCACCGGGGCCGGGGATCGTGGTGGCCACGGGCCGCGAGGGCACGGTGGTGCTGGCCCCCCGAAGGGGGATCTCGCCGGCTTTTGGGGAATAGGGGTGCGGCAGTCTTCGTCCGCGTACTCCGGGAGGTCCTCGCAGCATGAAGCTCAACATCAAGTTCCGGCGCCCCAGCGCGTCGATGGTCATCGCCACCACTGCGCTCGTGATCGCCGCGGGTGGTGCCGGCGCCTACGCCCAGAGCCAGATCAACGGCAGCCAGCTCGTGAACAAGTCGGTGAAGAACGCCAAGATCGCCAACCGGGCGATCAACAACCGCACGCTGGCATCGAACAGCGTGCTCGCCAGCACCCTCGCCCCCGGCGCGATCACCACGCGCTTCCGCGAGCAGAACTCCGGCTCGCTTGCGTCGGGCCAGCAGACCATCATCTACATCGCCTGCCAGTCCACTGAGGACATCGTGGGCGGCGGCTTCGGCGGCATCTACCCCACGAGCCCGGTTGGCCCCGCCAATCCGCAGGCGCACGTGGCATTCAGCCGCCCGTCGATGCCGAACGGCGTGATGCCCACCAACGGCCAGATCCCCACCGGATGGGCCGTGAGCGTGGTGAACGAGAGCAACAACGCGATGATCGCCTCTGCGTACGCGGTGTGCCTGCGCGCGTAGCGCGGCACTCCGGCAGGTGGCCCCGTCCGCTTCGCGCGGGCGGGGCCGTCAGCCCCCTTCGAGCTCGCGCGTGACCCGCGCGAGGCCCGCGACCTCGACGGGATCATCCTCGAGCGCGGGCACCGTGGTGATCGGCGGCGCGTCGAGCGCGCCCGCGATCGACCGGATCTCGTGCCGGTCGGCTGCAGACCGGGCGCGAGCCGCGGTGAGTGCATCCGCGGCGCGCGCGGCAAGGCCCTCGGGGTCGGCCGCTCCTGCTGCGCGCAGCAGGTCAGCCAGGCCGGCGGGCTGGTCATCCCCGCCCGCCGGCTGCGCATGCACGCGGTTCACGACCACCGCGCCCAGCGGATAGCGGTCATCGCGCAGGCGGCGCCAGAGCAAGATGGCCTCGCCTGCGGGCTCCGGCCGCGGGCCGGTGACCACCACGAAGCGCGATGAGTCGGATGACAAGAGCAACCTTACGGCCGTCGCCCGGTCGCTGAAGCCCTCGTACATGCCCTCGAACGACTGCAGGAACTCCGAGATGTCGGTGAGCAGCTGCGCTCCGGTGAGGCGCTCCACGACGGACATCACCATGTGTCCACCGGCCTGCAGCGCGCGCCATCCGGTGCGCCCCGCGCCCGCGCGCGGGCCAAGCAGCAGCCGCAGGCCCCGGCCCTGGACGAAGCGCGTCATGCGCTCGGGGGCGTCGAGGAAGTCCAGGGCATTGCGCGCCGGCGGGGTGTCCAGCACCACGACGTCGTAGTCGCCCGAGTCCACGAGCTCGTGCAGGCGCTCCACCGCCATGAACTCCTGCGCGCCGGCCACGCCCGTGGACAGATGCCGGTAGACGCGATTGCGCAGGATCTTCTTTCGGGCGGCCTCGTCGGGCGCCTCGCGCGCCACGAGGCGGTCGAAGGTGGCCTGCGGGTCGAGCTGCAGGGCGTCGAGCGTCCCCTGCATGCGCATGCCCGCGGCCTCCACCCGCGACGGGTCCACGCGATGCGGGGTGTCGCCCAGGTGGTGGATCCCCAGGGCGCTGGCCAGGCGCCGTGCCGGGTCGATGGTGACCACCGCCACGCGTGCCCCGCGGGCGGCGAGCCCGAGGGCCAGGGCCGCCGACACCGTGGTCTTGCCCACGCCCCCTGCGCCGGCCACCACCACCACGCGGCGTCCCTCCAGCAGCTGCACGAGGTCGAACGTGTCGCTCACGCGGCGCCCCTCACGGCGGGGTCGCGCATCAGCGCCGCAGAAAGCACCTCGAGCCCGCCTGACCCGGGTGCGAGGTCGGGGACCAGCGGCAGGACGGCCACCGGCAACGCGGAGTCGCGTGCGAGCACCTCCACCTCGCGGTCGTCGTGGCGTGCGCCCTCGGCCACGGCGATTGCCGCCTGCGCGGCGGCGCGCTCGGCGTCGCCCGTCGCCGGGTCGGCACGCACCGCGCCGAGTGCCTGGACATCGGCGTCGGTGAACAGCGACCGCCGCACAGCGTTGGCCACGGCGCACGTCACCGGCATCGAACGCGCGCGGAGCGCCTGCACGGCCTCCACCGCCTCCGTCACGGCCAGGTCCTCGGGCGTGGCCACCACGGCGATGCCCGTGGCGGCGGGGTGGCGCACCACCTTCTCGATCGCCTCGGCCTGGTCCTTGATGGGGCCCGACCCGGCGAGGGCGCGCGCGTTGCCCGCGGCCTCGAGCAGCGCGATGCCATGCCCGGTCGCGGGGGAGTCCACCACCAGGCGATCCCACACGGGCGCGCCATCGCGCACGGTGGTTGCGAGGTCCCAGATCTTCCCGAGCGTCACCAGCTCAGCCAGCCCCGGCGCGGCCTGGGTCACCTGATGGAACGCGCGGCTGCGGGCCATCATCTCCACGAGGGGCCTCACCTTCAACTGGATGCCGAGGTACTCCTGCGTGGCCAGCTCGGCGTCGACCGTGAGCGCGGACAGGCCCGGGCGCACCTCCACGGGGTCGGCAAGCGACGGGGCCGTGCCGAACAGCGCCTCGGTGCGGGTCTCGGCGCCCACTTCCACCAGCAGCGTGCGATGGCCAGCGTCCGCGAGGCCCAGCGCCAAGGCGGCCGCGACGGCCGTCTTGCCCGCACCGCCCTTCCCGAGCACGAATGCCAGTCGGCGGTCGGTGAGCGGTGGAACCCCCATTGCCTCCACCCTAGCCAGCACCGGGCCCCGGGCCGATGGCGCCCGTCGCGGCGGGCGCCATCGGCCCGCCCACCGTCACCGCCTCGGGCCCCATGCGCACGCCCACCGCCGGGCGTCCCGGGTGACCGAGGCAGTCGCCCGTCAGCACCGTGAGGCGCGCCGTCGTCCCGTGCCCCAGCGCGCGGAGGCCGTCGTGGGCGGCCCCCGTGGCGGCGACCCGGTTGAGGTGCATGGCGGTAGTGTCCCGGTCCATGGGCTGGAACAGCTGGACAATCACCGGGTCGGCCATCGCGCTCATCATCCTCCTCGCCCTCGGGCTTGCGTATGCGATCGTGCGCGGCCTGAGGCTGAAGCGCCGCGTGGGTGCGGCGATCATGCGCATGTCGCCGATACTCGCGGGTATCAGCGCGAGCGCCGGGCAGATCGAGGATGGCATTGCGAAGGCCGAGGAAGGCGCCAGGGAGCTGTCGGCCGAGATTGAGCGCCTGCGCCTGAGGGTTGCTGAGCTGCAGGTGATCAGCGGCCACGCGCTGGCGGCCATCAAGGAGATTCGCGGTCCGCTGGGCTGGCTCGCGGGCGTGCGCGCCCTCGTGAAGTACCGCGGCCGGTAGCCGTGCGGGCCGCCGTCGTGGACGTCGGCTCCAACTCCACGAGGCTGCTGCTGCTCGAGGCGATCGGGCCGGACGGCGCCGCTGGGGAGAGGGTCACCACGCTCACCGGCCTCCGGCGCGGCGCGGCGCCCGATGGATCGTTGACGCCCGAGGCGCTGGAGCGGCTCGGCGCATGCCTGGATGCCTTCGCGGCGCGCATCGCCGCGGCTGGGTCGCCGCCCGTGGTGGCGGTCGGCACCTCGGCCGTGCGCGACGCGCCCAACCGCGGCCACGTCGTGGCGCTGGTGCGCGACCGGCTCGGCGCGGACCTCGAGGTGGTGGACGGCCGTCGCGAGGCCGCGCTGGCCTTCGCGGGCGCCCGCCTGGCGCTGGCGGATGGTTCATCGCCCTGCCGAATGCTCGACATCGGCGGCGGCAGCACCGAGGTGGTGCAGGGCGATGAGTCCGGTGCGCGCCATGCCGTGAGCCTGCCCCTCGGGGTGAACCGCCAGGGGGAGATGATCTGCGCGGATCCCCCGCCACCGGGCGACGTGATAGCGGTGCGCGCGGTGGCCCGCGCGCTGGTGCACGAGGCCGCGGGGGCGTTCCCGGCCGCGGGCCCGCTGCTGGGCGTGGCGGGAACCATCACCACGGCGGCGGCGATCCTCGACGGCGGGTACGACCCCGACGAGGTGCATGGCATGGTGATCACTCGCGATCAGGCAGAGGCCGTGCTGTCGCGGCTCGCGGCGATGGACGATGCCGACCGTCGGGCCGTGGCGGGACTGCACCCCGATCGCGCCAACGTCATCGTACCGGGGCTGGCGATCCTTTGCGGGGCCCTGGAGGCCCTCGAAGCCGACAAGATCGTGGTGTCCGAGCGCGACATCCTCGACGGCATCGCGCTGGAGTGGAATTCCTCGGGACCGCGCGCGGGCGAATAGACTGCCGCCATGGGCACCGAGCCGAGAGCAGACGCAGTGGCGCATGAGGACGCCGTGAACGCGGTGGACGGCCTCGCCGATGCCCTCGCGCGCACCGAGGACCCGACCGACGACCGTCGCATGATCTTCTCGAAGGGCGAGAACACGCGGCACATACGGTTCGAGCAGGTGCTCAACCGCTGGCCGCTGTTACCCGAGGACTGGGCACGGCGCGTGGAGGACACCCGCATGGCGTCGGTGGATCGCACGCCGGGCGCCGCGACCTTCGGGCGCTGACCTCGTGCCCTCGACGGCGTGCCGGAGTGGCGGAACTGGTAGACGCGGGGGACTTAAAATCCCCGGTCCCTCGGGGCGTGCGGGTTCGAATCCCGCCTCCGGCTCATGCATCGTCCACCCGGCGGACCCGCGGGGGGCCCGCCGGGTGGACATGAGGATCGGCTATCCGGCCGTCGAGCGCTTGAGCTGTGCGCCCGCCTGGAAGCGGGGCACCTTGCGCGCCGGGATGTGGATCTTCCTGCCGGGGTTCCGGGGGTCAACGCCCTCGCGTGCGGCGCGGTGCGACACCGAGAACTTGCCGAAGCCGGAGAACTGCACCTCGTCTCCGGCCTTGAGCGCGAGCTCGATCTCGTCCAGGACCGCCTGCACTGCACGGGTTGCCTGGTCGTTGGTGAGGTCGGCTGCACGCGCGACGCGCTTGACGAAGTCGGCCTTGGTCATGGGTCTCCTCGCTTCGGTGATCTCCGGACGGAGGCTGCAGCGATCGCTGCGAAGTGCCGGTGACGGTACCAACGCACCCGGACGCATCCCCGTCGGCGGGCATGAAAAATGGCTTCGCGCAGGGGTTTTTGCATGTTGAAGCGCGATTCCACGCCGCGCATCGACGTGGACTTCCCCGGTCCGGGGCTGGCGGGCGTGCGGTGGTGGCCGGGGCGCGGCAGCGGGCGACCGCAGCAGGCCGACCGGCTCGACCTCACGCTGGGCCTGCTCGCATGGGGCATCCACCGCACGCACGAGGCCGAGGTGCGACCTGCGGCTGATCGCATTCGCGAGCTCGCCACCGCGGTGTCCCGGAGCTCCGATGGCAGGGTGCCCGAGGGAGCCGTGCGCGTGGCCACGCGCACCCAGGGCGTGGTCCCCGTGCGGTTGTGCGCCTGGTCGGGTGATCGCGGACTCACGCGGGTGAGGGCCGGGATCTCGAAGTCGTCGGTTGGCCCGGTGCCGCTCGTGAAGGGATCCCCGGCGGCGGGAACACTGGTGCTGGCCGGCCTGTGCGCCGCGATGGACCAGTCGGAGTCGGGCGACGCCGACGACCGCCTCGCCCTCGCCCTGTCGCTCGAGGGGGTCATCGCCTGGTACGCCGAGGCCCACCGGATGACCCCCGCGCGCGACGCCGTGCGTGCGGCCCGGTCCCATGCCGTCGAGCGGCTGAAGGCGGTGGGCCAGGCGCTGCCCCCCTGCCTGGGGGATGGCCCGGGCTAGTCCTCCTCGTGCGGGTTCGTCACCGCGAGCTCGGCGATCTCGGTGACGATCTCCTCGTTGGCGAGGGTGGTCACGTCGCCGAGCTTGCGGTGCTCGGACACATCGCGCAGGAGCCGCCGCATGATCTTCCCCGAGCGGGTCTTGGGCAGGTCGGGCGTGAGCACGATGGACGCCGGCTTGGCGATGGGGCCGATCTGCTTGGCCACGTGGTCGCGCAGTTCGGCGATGAGCGCGTCGTCTCCCGCCACCCCGTCGCGCAGCGTCACGAAGGCCGCGATGGCCTCTCCAGTCACCTCATCGGCCCGGCCCACGACGGCGGCCTCGGCCACGGCAGCGTGGTCCACCAGCGCGCTCTCCACCTCGATCGTGGAGAGGCGATGCCCCGACACGTTCATGACGTCGTCGATGCGCCCGAGCAGCCAGAAGTCGCCGTCGTCGTCGATGCGGCAGCCGTCGCCCGCCAGGTAGAGGCCCGGGAACCGGCTCCAGTAGGTCTCCACGTAGCGGTCGTCATCACCGAGGATCGTGCGCAGCATCGAGGGCCACGGGCGGTCGATCACCAGGTAGCCCCCCTGCCCGCGCGGCACGTCCTCTCCATCCTCTCCCACCACGCGCGCCGAGATGCCCGGCATGGGGCGCGATGCCGAGCCGGGCTTGAGCGTGGTGATGGCCGGCAGCGGGCTGATCATGATGCTCCCGGTCTCGGTTTGCCACCAGGTGTCCACGACGGGGGCCGTGCCGCCGCCGATGTGGTCGCGGTACCACTCCCAGGCCTCGGGGTTGATGGGCTCGCCGACGCTGCCGAGTACCCGGATGCGCGAGAGGTCGTGCACCTGCGGGAAGCTGTCGCCCCACTTCATGTATGTGCGTATCGCCGTGGGCGCCGTGTAGAGGATCGACACGCGGTAGCGCTCGGCGATCTCCCAGATGCGGTTGTGCGACGGGAACGCCGGTGCCCCCTCGTACATCACGCTCGTGGCGCCGTTGGCCAGGGGTCCGTACACGATGTAGGAGTGGCCGGTGACCCACCCGATGTCGGCCGCGCACCAGTAGATGTCGTCATCGCGCAGGTCGAATACCGTGCGATGCGTGGACGCCGCGCCGGTGAGGTATCCCCCGGTGGTGTGCACGATTCCCTTGGGCTTACCGGTGGTGCCGGACGTGTAGAGCGCGAAGAGCATCTGCTCGGCGTCCATGGGCTCGGCCGGGCGGTGGGGGTCGGCGGCGTCCTCGATGTCCTGGAACCACAGGTCGCGGCCGTCGGTCCACTCCACCGGCTCACCGCTTCGACGCGCCACCACGCAGTGCCTCACGCCGGGAACCTGCGCCAGCGCGTCGTCGGAGTTCGCCTTGAGCGGGACGTGCTTGCCTGCGCGGAACGAGTGATCCTGGGTCACCAGCACCGTGGCCCGGAAGTCCTCCATGCGGTCGCGCAGGGCCTCGGCCGAGAACCCGCCGAACACCACCGTGTGGGCGGCGCCGAGGCGCGCGCACGCGAGCATGGCGATCGGCAACTCGAGGATCATCCCCATGTAGATGGCCACGCGCCCACCGCGCCCCACCCCGAGGTCCTCCAGCGCATTGGCGAACCTGCACACGCGTTCGTGCAACTCGGCGTAGGTAATGCTCTGCCGGTCGCCGGGCTCGCCCTCCCAGTGGAAGGCCGCGCGGTCCCCGCGCTCGGGCAGGTGGCGATCGAGGCAGTTGGCGGCCACGTTGAGGGTGCCGCCGGTGAACCACCGGTAGAAGGGCGCGTCGGACTCGTCGAGCGCGACGTCCCATGGAGAATCCCACTGCAGGCGGTGCGCCTGCTCCTCCCACCATCCGATGGGATCGGCCTCGGCGCGGGCGTACACGGCGGAGCTGCCCAGCACCGCGTATGGGGCCATTCCCGCGGGAGGCGGGTAGGTGACGCCCTCCTGCTGAAGCGCGTCGATTGCCTGTCCCCTTCCCGCCACCGCGACTCCCTCCGCCATGCCTTAAGGTTCGGCGAGTGTACGCGCGCCGCGTGCGTCGCGCGCGGCAACGCCCGAGGGGTGCAGGTGATGGCCGAATACACGCCGGGACGGGGCGCGCCCACGGGCGCAGCCGGGCGCGAAGCCCGCTGGGCGGCCGTGCTCGCGCGCTGGCCGGTGCTCGCCGAGCCGTGGGCGCAGGACATGGAGCGCCGTCGCGTGGATGCCTCGGAGCCCGCGAGGGTCTCCCCGGCGGCCCGCACCGGCGCCAACGCCGTGGAGCTCGGCATCACCCCCCTGCAGGCGATCAACCGCGCGCTCGGCCTGCCCGACGATCACGGCGTGGACGAGGTGCAGCGGCGCCGCGAGGACGCCTCCGGAGGCTAGGTCAGCCGGGCGACACCGGGGTCTCGGCGCCGGGGGTGCCCTCGGGCACGAGGATCACCTTCGGCGGCGCGAGGTACACGGTCGTGAACACGTCATCGCTCACGAGTTCGGAGCCCTTGAGCACCTTGCGGGTGATCCGCACGCTGAAGCCCTCACTGCCCTCGCTGTAGAGCACCTCGCCCTGGGTGACGTCCGGGCTCGCCACCCGCCTCTCCACCGGCTTGGTGAACTCGAAGCGCTCGCTCGTCTCGCTCTCGACCTTGCGGTCGAACGAGGTCGAGTAGAGGGCGATCGTGATGCTGTCGGCGGCGTTCGTGACCCGCACGAGGGCTGCGGCGTCCCAGTTGTTGGTGATCTTCAGGTCGGGCGTCGGCCACGACAGGGTGGCCTCGCGGCCCTCCGGGTAGCGGTAGATGTAGAGCTGGTGCGCAGTGTGATCGTTGAGCTCGAAGCCCGCGAAGAACGCGGCGTTGAAGAGCGTCGTGGCCACCTGGGACACGCCGCCGCCCACGGCATCCACGTAGAGGCCGTCCGCCACCATCGGCGCGGCCACGAAGCCCCGCGCCTCGGTGCGGCGCCCGAGCACGGCATTGAGCGATAGCGAGCGCCCGGCCGGGATGATGGTGCCGTTCAGGATCTTGCTCGCCTGCCGGATGTTGGTGACCCGTGCCTCGCCCGGCGAGTAGGGCGTCGTGTACGAGCCCACCTCCTCCTTGATGCCGAGCGACCTGGCCTTCTCGGTCGTGAACACGGGGGTCACGTCCACGAAGGCCGACTCCACGGGACGGTCCTCCCCCATGAGGCCGTCGGCCACCCGCCGGGCATCCACGAGCCGCCCGCTCCTCGACGGCACCACGATCGCGCGCTTGCCCCGGATGTCATAACGGGCTGGGCGCGGCACCACCGACCCGGCCGGATATGCCACGAGCAGCGGCCGGCGCAGCGTCGACGCGGCAATGCGCAGGCCCTCGGGCGTGAAGCGCATCGCGCGGGCGACGTCCCCGGGCGGCAGCGCGGCCCGGAGGCCATCGACCACCACGTCGGTACCGCGCCGGATGACCTCGCCGGCCTGCGCCACCTGCTGCCGCGCCGCCTCGGTTGAGAGCGCCGGCCCCGTGGTGCGCAGGGGCAGGGTGATCGTCGCGGGCAGCGTGGAGAGGTCGCCCGATACCGCGGCTGAGAGCGCCGTGCGATCGAGCAGGCGGCCATCCTCGGCCGGGTTGACCGTGAAGTCGGTGCCGCGCACCAGCACGGCGGCGTCGCGCTCGGGGCGGTCGATGTTGTCGCTCACGGCCGCCACCCATCCGCCCAGCGCCCCCCTGCGGTATATCGCGCGCAGGGGTACCTCATTGGCCGACTGCCCGGTGACCGCCTTGAGGCCCCGCACAAGGCGGTTGGGCGACGATTCCTGCGCCTCGCGGATCGCCGCGTCCACGTCAACGGTGGCGCCGATGTCCGCGAGCCGCACCGTTGCCACGGTGCCGCCACCTGCCTGCAACGGCACCCGGCGCCGCAGCAGGTCCATGGCGCGCTTGGTGACGGCGGCCCTCACCTGTGCCTCATCGCCCCCCATGTCCACGCCGGCCACCGTGGTGCCCGGTGCCGTTCCACCACCGCCACCGGCGATGAGCAGGATCACAAGGATGACCAGCACCGCCCCTGCGCTGAAGGCGATGGCACGCATGCGCCTTCCCGGGGCGCGGCGCGGCTGCCGCGGGCGGTCCCGCCGCTCACCGGGGTCGCGCCGTGAGGAGGAGCGTCCACCGGATCGCGAGCCTGGCCGTTCCCGTCGATCCCGAGCGGGCGTGGGGTCCCTGTCAGAAGGCCTGCTGGTGCCAGTCATCCGTCAGCTCGTGCGATGGTACCGGGGCGTGCACGTCAGCGCGTTTCGCGGGTGGTGCGTCGCGCGCCGGTGATGAGACGTGCGATCGCCCAAGCGGGAAGGACCAGCGTGGCTCCGCGCGATGTCCGCGATGAAATGCTGCCCCGTCGCCACGACAATCGCGGCGACGGCGGGAGGATAGGCCACGGCTGCGGCGCGCACGGGCAGGCTGGTCGACGATGACCGCACCGCCCGTGCGACCACGGAGCTATGCCCACGCGCAGGCAGACCGTCCCGGACTCCCCGAGCACCCGCATCACTTCGCGTGCCCGGCCACCTGCGCCGCGATCTCGTCCACGGCCATGATGCCGCTGCGCACGGCCCCCTCCATGGTGGCCGGCCACCCGGTGGCCGTCCAGGTGCCGGCGAGCACCAGGCCCTCCACCGGCGTGCGGGCGCTCGGGCGGCGCGCGGCCTGCCCGGGCGCGGGCGCGAAGGTGGCGCGGGCATCCTTGGTCACCGCCCACCGCGTCAGCGCCGCGCCGCGTGCGCCTGGCAGCAGGGTCCGCACCTCGGCGTCCATGGCCTCGGCCAGGTCAGCGCGCGGCACGCCCATCTCGGCCCGCGCGGCGGATAGCGACAGCGCCACGTGCTGCCCGGGCGCTCCCTCGCCCGTGATCGCCGTGCGGTCGAACATCCACTGCACCGGGCTGTCCACCACGGCGAGGATCGGCCGGTCGAGCACCGGGCGGTCGTACCACAGGTGCACGTTCACGATGGGCGACTCCCCGAGCCCGGGGTCGGCCGGCAGGGCCGCGGGCGCCGTGGCGTGCGCGCGGCCCGGCGGCAGGGCGATCACCACGGCGTCGGCGTCGATGCGGGTGCCGTCGTCGAGGTCGATCCCTCCGGCATCCGCCCCCGTGACGGCCCTGCCGGTGACCACCTGTCCGCCCGAGCCCGCGAGCAGGCGGCGCGTCGGGGGGTCGACCAGGTGCGAGAGCCCCACCAGCGCCCAGCCGATGGACGCGCCACCGGCCGTGCGCATGAGTCCCTCGGTGATGACGAACGCCGCGAGCGCCGCCGAGGTGCGATCGGATCGGTCGTTGCAGGTGGGGAGGATCACCACGTCCCAGAACCGCTCGATGGCGGCGTCGCGCTGGCCGTGGGCGCGCAGCCACTCGCCGAAGGTGATGCCGTCGAGCCCGTCGCGTCCCCGGGGGCCCAGGGCGGCGATGGCCGTGAGCGCGCGCAGGGCGCGCAGCCGCTCGGCGCGGGTGAGCAGCGCGTACCGGCCGAAGGCGGGCCCCATGTGCAGGGGAGGGGGGAGGTGCGTGGCGGTGAGCACGCCGTGGGTGCCCGCGCGGTCGCGCACGTCCACGTGCAGCATGGGTTGCATGGCCGTGAGGCCGAGCGAGCCGACGCGACCCAGCAGCGCGAGGTATGCCGTGCAGCAGCCCAGGTGCACGTGCTGGCCATTGTCGATCTCCACCCCGCTGCCGGGTTCGGTGAACGAGAACGCCTTGCCGCCGAGGAACGGCCGGCGCTCGACCAGGCTCACGCGCGCCCCCCGCCCGGCGGCCTCCACCGCGGCGGCGATGCCGGCGAGCCCGCCGCCCGCCACGGCCACGCGCATGCCGCGCAGGCTCACCGTCGCCTCGTGGCGAGGGCGCGCACCACCGAGCGCAGCATCAGCGACGCCTTGCGGCGACCCGGCAGCGACACCCGCCCCTGCGTGTAGTCGAAGCCCCGCGCGGCGAGCCGGGCGAGGATCTCCTCGTAAAGCCCCGCGAGCATCTGCACGCACATGCGCGCGCGCAGGTCGAGCACGGGCAGCAGCATGTGCCCGCTCGCGAAGTAGTCGTCCGCGCGCCGCGCCTGCTGCTGCATCAGCTCCCGCATTCCCGGGGTCATGCGGTCGCTCATGATGTCGGCCACGGCCACTCCGTGCGCGGCCATCTCGTCGGCCGGCAGGTAGATGCGGTCACGCAGGGAGTCCTCCTGCACGTCCCGCATGATGTTCACCACCTGCATGGCCACCCCGAGATCCTCGGCGTGGCCCACGGCGGCGGGGTCGCGGAACCCGAACACGTGCAGCGACAGCACCCCCACTGCGCCCGCCACGCGGTCGCAGTAGGTCTTGAGCGCCGGCCAGTCGGCGTAGCGGTTGGTGCCGAGGTCCATCTCCACGCCGTCCACCAGGGCGTCCATGGGCGCGCGGGGGATGCCGAACCGCCTGATGGCATCTGCCAGGGCGATGAGCACGGGGTCGTCCGCCGGCACCGAGCCCGCGTAGGCGCGGTCCACGTCGCGCCGCCGCGCGGCGACCGCCGCCAACCTCTCGGTGGTGGTCTCGGCGCCGTCCACGGAGTCGTCGCAGAGCCGGCTGAAGGCGTAGAGGGCGTGGATGCCCCGGCGGCGCTCACGCGGCAGCAGGATGAACCCGAAGTAGAAGTTGCGGGCCTCATCGCGCGTGATCTGCGTGCAGCGCCCATAGGCCTCGTCCACCCTCATGCGCGGCCCCCGCGCAGCATGCGCCACGCCACGCCCACCGCCATTCCGGCGCGCCCGCGGGCGCCGGGCGCCGGGCGGGCCGCGATGGTGTCGAAGTCCTGGCCTGCGATGGAGTCGCACACCCACAGGCCACCGGCCGTGAACATGGCGATGTCATGGCGCACGCGCCGGGGCACCATGCCGCGCAGCGGGGCACCCTGCACCAGGCGCGCGCGGGCGCGGCCCACCTCCATGCGCACCAGCTCGCGCAGCGCGGCCGATGCCGCGGGCGCCCGCAGGTCATCCACCGTCACGCCGAACAGGTCCATGTCCTCGCGCGGCAGGTACACGCGGTCGCGCTCGTCGAGGTCGCGCCGGATGTCCTGCCAGAGGTTCACGAGCTGCAGACCCTCGCATGTGGCGTCCGACAACGCCATCCGACGCGCATCACCGATGCCCAGCACCCCCAGCACCATGCGGCCCACGGGCGTGGCCGAGTGCGCGCAGTACCAGAGCAGGTCCTCGTGGGTGTCCCAGCGGCTCACGCGCTGGTCGATGCGATTGGCCTCCACCAGCCGCTCGAACTGCTCCACGGGAAGGCGACGGCGGCGGATGACGTCGGCCAGCGCGATGAGCACCGGGTCATCCCCGCGGTCGTCCAGTGCCGCGTGCAGCCCGGCCTCCCAGGCGTCGAGGGCGGCGAGTCGCTCGTCGTGCGTGGCCACGCCGGCGTCCCCGATGTCGTCCGTGACACGGCAGTAGGCGTAGACGGCCCGCATGTCGTCACGCACGCCGCGCGGCGCGAGCATGAACGCGACGGGGAAGTTCTCGTCGTGCTCGCGCGTGATGTCGGCGGCCCGGGCGCGGGCCTCGCCGGTGCTCACGCCGCGTACCGCCCCAGGGCCATCACCGGGAAGTAGAGGCGGTAGTAGTGATACTTGATCATGAAGTCGAGCGGGAATCCCGTGCCGGTGAAGGCGTCCTCGTCCCAGCCGCCGTCGGCCGCCTGCGCGCGCACCAGCCACGCGATGCCGGCGTCGATCGGCGCGCTGCCGGGGTCGGCGGCCATGAGGCCCAGCAGGGCCCAGGCGGTCTGCGACGCCGTGGAGGGGCCCACGCCGGCCAGCGCGGGGTCGCGGTAGCTCTCGATGTCCTCGCCCCAGCCGCCGTCGTCGTTCTGGCACGCGCAGAGCCAGTCGACTGCGCGCCGCACCCACGGCTCGGACATGTCCACGCCGCAGGCCTCGAGCGCGGGCAGCACCGCGCCGGTGCCGTAGACGTGGTTCACGCCCCAGCGCCCCCACCACGACCCGTCGTCGCGCTGGGTGTCGCGCAGGTAGCGCAGCCCTGCGCGCACGGCCGGGTGGCCGACGGGAACCCGGCAGTGCACCAGGGCCTCCAGCACGTGCGCGGTGACGTCCTCGGTAGGCGGGTCGATCACCTCGCCGAAATCGCATACGGGGAACTGCCCCACGAGCGTGCTGGTGTTGTCCACGTCGAACGCGCCCCAGCCGCCCCCCTTGCTCTGCATGGCGAGAAGCCACTCCACCGCGCGCTGCACCGCGCCGTCGTCGGGGGGCACCCCGGCCTTCAGCAGCGCCAGCAGCACCTCGGCGGTGTCGTCGGTGTCGGGGTACCACTCGTTGTGGAACTCGAAGGCCCACCCGCCGGCCTCGCCCCGCCGCGGGATGCGCCGCCAGTCTCCCTCGCGGGTGATCTCGCGGGTCAGCAGCCAGTCGCGCGCCCGGTCGATGGAGTCGTCGTCGCCGGCCGTGCCGGAGTCGTGGATGGCGATGGCCGCCAGGCAGGTGTCCCACACGGGCGAGATGCACGACTGGATGCGCAGGCACCCGTCACGCCGTAGCGCGAAGGTGGAGAAGCCGTCGAGCGCGCGCTCGATCACGGGGTGATCCAGCGGCATGCCGAGCGCGCGCAGCGCGATGATGGAGTACACCCACGGCGGCTGGATGCCCGCCCATGAGCCATCGACCTCCTGGCGGTCGAGGATCCAGCTGCGGATGCGGCGCTCGGATGCCCGGCGCACCGATGCAAGCGGACGTCGGTTGTAGGCACGTGCCAGCGGCATCATGCGCCGCATCGTCGACGTGAGCGGCCCCGGCGTGCGCGGCGGCGGCCCCTCCACGCTGCCGGGCGCCTCGGCGAAAATCTCCTCCACCGACGGCTGCTGGGTGAACGTGGGGTTGCGCGACAGCACCACCAGCATCGGCACGAATGTGCCGCGTGCCCACGATGCGAAGCGGTACACCGACAGCGGGGCGCGCGGGGGCAGCAGCATCAGCTCGGGCGCCGCCGCCGGCAGCGACTCCCACGGGTACTTGCCGAGCACCGCCAGCCACAGGCGCGTGAAGAAGCGGGCCTTGTTGGCGCCGCCGAGCAACAGGATTCGGTCGCGCGCGCGGCGCATGGGCTCCGACTCGGCCGGCACCCCGGCCAGCCGCAGCGCGTACCAGGCCTCCACGGTCACCGACAGGTCGCCCGCGGCGCCGTGCCACACGGGCCAGCCACCGTCGTCCACCTGGGTGGCCAGCAGCTCGGCGGCGATCTCGCGGCGGTCGTCCTCGGTGGCGCGGCCCAGTGCCTCGAGCAGGAAGAGCTGCTCGGCGGTGATGGACGCGTTGGACTCCAGCTCACCCCACCAGAACCCCGAGGGATCCTGCAGGCCGCGCAGGTGCTGGGCGCCGCGATCGGCCGCGATGCGCGCCGCGGCGCGCAGCTCCCCCTGGGTGAGGCTGCTGCTCATGCCGTCACCATGCCACGCGCCCCGGCGCGCTCGCGCAGCCACCCCACGGCGTCGGCCATCGCCGTGCCCGGGTCCGATTGGGGCAGGCCGAGCTCGGTGATCGCCCGCTGCGGCGAGACGAACATGCGCGTGCGCGCGAGCAGCGCGCCGTCCAGCGGCGCACGCGGCTCACGCCCCAGCAGGCGCCCTTCCACCAGTTCGTCCAGGGCGGCCGCGGCGATGGCCACGGCGTGGGGGATGCGCCTCCCGGGAGGTGGCGGGCCGCCCGCCCGGTGCACCATGGCGAGGATCTCCCCCAACGTCATGTTGCCCCACGCGTTGCCGAGGATGTACCGGCGCCCGGGCACCCCGCGCTCGAGGGCCAGCAGGTGCCCCGCGGCCACGTCGCGGACATCCACGATGTTCAGGCCGGTGTCCACGTATGCCGCGATGCGTCCGGCGAGTGCATCGACGATGAGATGCCCGGTGGGGGTGGGGCGGTGATCACCAGGGCCGATGGGCGCCGATGGATTGACCACGTAGCCCTCGAGCCCCCGGGCCACGGCGCGGCGCACCAGCGACTCGGCCTCCACCTTCGATCGCCTGTAGGCGCCGATCACCTGCGCTGACGGCTGCAGGGTCTCCTCATCGCCGTGCGTGCCGTCGCCCGGGATGCCGATGGTGGCCACCGACGAGGTATGCACCATGGGGATGCCGGCGGCGAGGGCGGTGTCGATCATCACCTGCGTGCCGCCCACGTTCACCGCGTGCACCTCGGCCGCCCGGCGGCGGCTGAGCGTGTGGATGGCGGCCGCGTGGAAGATGGCGTCGGTGCCGTCGGCCGCCCGGCGCACGGCATCGAGGTCGCGCACGTCGGCGTGCGCGGGCTCGATGCCATCGGGAAGCGCGCCGCCGGGCGTGCCGCCCGGGCGCACGAGTCCGCGCACCTCGAACCCGCGGTCGCGCAGGTGCATTGCCACGTGCGATCCGATGAACCCGGTGGCCCCGGTGACGAGTGCCCGCCTCATGCGGTGCCCCCGAGCGCTGCCTGCACGGCAGGCAGGAGCCCTCGCCGCGCCGAGCGCGCGCCGCGCGCGAGGCGAATCCACGCCGCGATCTCGGACGGCCGCGACGCCATGCGCCCGAGCACGCGCATGGCGTGCACGTCGCCGCGCCCATCCACCACGCCATGCAGGTCGGGCAGCACGTCGTCCGCGCGGTCGGTGACCGCGCGGATGGCGGCGAAGGGGATTCCCGCGCGCGCACAGGCGCGTGCGGTGCCCGCGCTCTCCATGTCCACCGCGAGGCCGCTGAGCGCGCTGCGCTCGACGGGGAGCGACACCACCCGGTCAGTGGTGACCAGCGTGCCACCCTGCGCCCCCGCCCCGCGGGCGAGATCCGCATCGCAGTGCCAGGCGTCGCCCGTGGTGGCATCGCGCACGGTGGCCGGAACCACCACGTCGCCGCGCTCGAGCGCGGGGTCGAGCGCGCCGCAGAAGCCCACCGAGATCGCGGCCGTCACCCCGCCCGCGATCGCCTCATCGGCCCGTGCCTCCGCGGGCCCGGCGCCCATGCCGGTGACGATCACCCGCACCCCCGGCCCCGCGAAGCGGCGCAGCATGCGCTCCTCGGCCGGCACGGCGCACATGAGCGCGAGCACACCGCCACCCATCGCCGGCGCCCCGTCGGATCACCCGCGCGCGAGCGCGAGCAGATCCTTGGGGCTCGACATGGCCTCGAGGATCGTCGAGGCCTCGTAGCCGCAGTGCATGAGGCAGTTCGCGCATCGCGGGTCACGGTCGGTGCCGTACTTGTCCCAGTCGGTGTCCTCGAACAGCTCGCGGATGCTGCCCACATGCCTGTCGGCCAGCAGGTAGCAGGGCGAGCGCCAGCCCTCCACCGTGTAGGTCGGCATGCTCCATGCCGAGCAGCGGTAGTCGCGCTTGCCCTGCAGGAACTCGTGGAAGAGGGGGTTGTTGTAGAAGGGGATGTCCAGTCCGTCGCAGCGCTCGTGCACCTCGCTGTAGAGGGCCTGGGCCTCGGTGCGGGCAAGGAACTGCTCGCGATCGTGGGTGACCGACTCGTAGTCGTAGCCCGGGGACGTGATGCACCCCTCCACGCCCATGTCCTCGAGGTAGGTGAACAGCTCCACGTACTCCTCGGCCGGCGTGCCGCGGAAGATCGTGGTGTTGGTGCACACGCGGTAGCCGCGCGCGATGGCCTCGCGCATGTGGGCCGTGGCCTTCTTGAAGACGCCGCGGCGGTCCACCGCGTGGTCGTGCACCGACTCCATGCCGTCGATGTGCACGACGAAGGCGAAGCGCTTCGACGGCTCGATGCGGTCGAACGCCCTGTTCATGAGGATCCCGTTCGTGCACAGGTACACGAAGCGGCCCTGATCGATGATGCCGTGCACGATCTCGTCGATCTGCTTGTGGATCAGCGGCTCGCCGCCCGGGATGTTCACGATGGGCGCGCCGCACTCGTCGGCCACGCGCAGGCACTCCTCCACCGTGAGCCGCTTGTGGAAGACGTCCTTGTACTCCTGGATGCGACCGCAACCGGTGCAGGCGAGGTTGCAGAGCTCGAGGGGCTCGAGCATCAGCGTGAATGGAAAGCGCTCCTTGCGCTCGAGCAGCCTCTTCCTGGCGAGGTACGTGGCCATGCCGAGCTCGAGGGCAATGGGTCGTCGCGACACGCTGGGCTCCTGGGATAAGTACGGAACGGGCGACGGAACGCTAACCCACCCACCGGCGCAGCGCCGTGCCCGACATCCGCGGGGGCGGCGCCGGGGCCCGGGCGGCTAGCCCTGCCGGGCGAACGCCGTGTCGGCGATGGCGGCCAGGTCGTCCACCGGGCCGGGCAGGCCATCCAGCAGCGCCATTGCGCGCCCGCGCGATTCGGCGGCCAACTCGCGGGCCCGGTCCATGCCGTGGAGGCTCGTGTAGGTGACCTTGCCCATGCGCTCGTCGGCGCCCACGGCCTTGCCCATCTCGGCCTCCGACCCCGCCACGTCGAGGATGTCGTCCACGATCTGGAAGAGCAGCCCGACCTCGCGCGCGAACGCCCGGTAGATGGCGTCCTGCTCCGGGGGCGGGGGTGCCAGCACCAGCGCGATGTGCACCGACACGGCCATGAGCCGCCCGGTCTTGAGGGCGTGCATGGCCGCGAGGGCCCCGGGGCCGCCCGCGCCCGCGCCGGTGAGGTCGAGGTACTGGCCGCCCACCATGCCCGCCACGCCCGTGGCGCGGCTGAGCTCGCGCAGGATCCCCACCTGCACGGCCGGGCCGCCGCCCTGCTCCTCGCACACCAGCCGCATGGCCTCGGCGAACAGGGCGTCGCCGGCGAGTATCGCGACGTCGTCCCCGTACACCACGTGGCACGTGGGTACCCCCCGGCGCAGGTCGTCGTCGTCCATCGCGGGCAGGTCGTCGTGGATGAGCGAGTAGGTGTGGATCAGCTCGATCGCGGCCGCCGAGGGCATGAGATCGGACGGATCGCACCCCAGCGCCTCCGCCGTGGAGAGCGCGAGCACCGGGCGGATGCGCTTTCCGCGGGCGAGCAGCGAGTAGCGCATGGCAGCCACCAGGCCCTCGGTGCCCCGGGCCTCCTCGGCCTGCTGCGCGTCGGCCGCGTTGAACCAGAGCCCGTCGAGGTAGTCGTCCACCTGCTGGCGCAGGTGGTCGGGATAGCGGGCGGGCACCGCGCTCATGCCGGGTTCGGACATCGGGTCGCAGGGTACCGGGCTGGTACCGTCGGCCGCCATGCGCGCCCTCGTGCTGCACGGCCCCGACGACCTGCGCCTCGAGGAGGTGCCCGTGCCCGTGCCCGGCCCCGGGGAGGTGCTGCTGCGCGTTACGGGCGCCCTCACGTGCGCCACCGACGCCAAGATGATGCGCCAGGGCGGCCATCCGGCGCTTCCCCCGAATCCCGCTCCCTTCGGCCACGAGGCCTGCGGGGTGGTGATCGCGATGGGGGACGGGGCGACCGGCGTGGCGGAGGGCGATGCCGTGGTGGTGGCCAATTCGGCCCCCTGCGGCGAATGCCCGCCGTGCATGGCGGGCCGGCCGTCGCTGTGCGAGTCGATCGTGTACCTGTCAGGCGCCTTCGCCGAGTACCTGCTGGTGCCCGCGCGCATCGCGCAGCGCAACATGCTGCCCCTGCCCGCGGGCCTGTCGCCGCGCCGCGCCGCCATGGTGGAGCCGCTGGCCTGCGCGGTGCGCGGCGCCGAGCGGGTGCAGGCCGGCGCGGCCGACGAGGTGGTGGTGCTGGGCGGAGGCGTGCAGGGCACGCTCATGGCGAGCCTGCTGGCGGGGCGCGGCTGCCGTGTGACGCTGTGCGACCCGCACGGGGCCCGGCGCGAGCGCGCCCTGCGCTTCGGTGCCGCGCGGGCCATGGACGCCCCGCGCGATGCCGCTGCCGTGCAGGCGGTGAAGGCCGCGCACGGCGGGGCGCGCGGGCCCGCCGCGGTGGTGGAGGCCGTCGGCCGCCCCGAGGCCTGGGAGGCCGCGGTGGCGATCGCGCGCCCCGGCGGCGAGGTGCTGCTCTACGGTGGCTGCGAGGCCGGCACCGCGGTGACGCTACCCACCTTCCCGCTGCACTACGGGGAACTGTCGATACGCGGCTCGTACCATCACACGCCCGACGCCGTGCGCGCGGCCCTCGCGCGACTTGCCGCGGGCGACGCGCCCTATGACGAGCTCATCGGCGATGAGATCGGCCTGGATGAGGTGGCCGACGTGCTGCGGGCCGGCTCCGGCGAGAAGCGCCCGGTGCGCACGGCCCCCGAGGAGTTCCGCCCCTAGGAGTTCTTCGCGATGAGCTTCTTCAGCTCATCGAACTGCGCGGCCTGGGCCCGCAGCGTGGCGAGCTCCGCCTCCTGGCGGCGCACCAGCTTGGCCAGCTCCTTCACGGCGTCGTCGAGCTTCGCGACGACGGCCTCCACGTCGGCCCGGGCACGGCCCGAGCCGCGCGGTCGACCGCGCCGGGTGCGCGGCTTCCTCGCCCCGTCGCGCTTTCGCGCGATGCGGTAGTAGTTGGCCGCCACGGTGCCGGATCGCCGGCCCGTGCGCTTCGAGATCTCCTCGAAGGCGTCGCTCTTCGACATCGCGCCGCCCGCGGTCATGGTCTCCACCTCGGCGAAGATCGCCTCGGCGATGCCGCCCCGGCCCGCACCGCCGCCTGCCGCGGCATCGGCGCCGTCGCTGGACGCCGTGGCGGTGCTCGCGCTGTTGCTCATGGCCCATCTCCCGGTCGTGGTCGCCCGAGGTATTACACGTGTCACTTATACGTGTCAAATTCCATAAATTAAACGTTCAGGAAGTCGATATTCATTCCGACATGAAGACGGCGAGGGTCGCGGTGAACCCGTGCAGGTGCGCGCGACCGCCCACCGGCCCGATCTCGCCGTTGCAGAAGAGCCCGGCCAGCGGGATGTCGCCCAGGGTCTCGGCCACGGCCCGGGCATCGTGGTGCGGGCCCGGGAACATGCGGGTGCCGCGGCCGTTGCAGGTGAACAGCAGGGCGCCCCCTGCCCCGCCCGCGGGAACCTCGCCGAGGGCACCTCGCAGGTCGGCGTCGGCCGACTCGTGGTCGCGCACCTGCAGGCGCATCACCTGGCCCATTCGCACGCGCTCGCCCACGATGATGGCCCCTGACTCCGGGTCGCCTCCGAGGATGCCCCGGATGAGGAAGTCGCCCTGTTCCAGTTGTGGCTTGTTGCCATCCTCCACCAGCCCGGCCAGCACGCCCTGGTCGACGAGCAGGCGGTCGTCGGGCGGGAGGTCCTCCACCACGGCGCGCACGCGCTCCAGCGCGGGGCGCCCTGCCAGCTGCTCCACCACGCCGTCGTGGCAGGCGGTGATGGTCATCTCCGGCCCCACCGGCCGGCAGCCCTGCGACACCACGGCGCGGGCGCCCGGCACCACCACGCCCACCGCCCCCTCGGCCAGCACGTGCTCGCCGAAGATCAGCCGGTGCTCGCCGGGCGCCCTGCCCCCTGACGCCATGCCCCCGATGATCGCGCGCGCCGCCGGCTTGCCCGATTCATCGTGGAGGGAGTCCGGCGGGAACGAGAACGGATCCGCGAGCACGATCACCGCATCGTCCGAGGCGATTCCGTCGGGCGCGCGCGGGTCGACCTGCGCGGGCCAGCCCGTGAGCACGGTGGCCCCGTCGGCGTCGAGGCCCGGGTCGAGCACGAACGCCTCCAGCGCGGCTCCGGGCAGCGACGCTGCCCAGATCGCGATGCCCGGAGGCGCCTCCACCTCGCGGCCCGTGCCCACCACTCCCTCGGCGGTGCACCCGATAGCGGCGCCGGGGGCGAGATCGGTCGCGATGATGGCGGCGATACCGGCGGCATTGGCCATGAGGTCCGGCGTGGCGAACACCACCACCAGGTCGGCGGCGGCTCCGCGGAGCCCCTCGCGCACCGCCGCGCAGGCCTCGCGGGCGGCACCCCCGGGGTCCGCGTTGGTGCTCACCGCAGATGCGAAGGCATTCACTCCCCCAGTGTGGCGCACGCCAGCCGCTTCCGGGGGACCTACAGGAAACCCCCGCAGGACCGGCGCGCCGCTTGACACCTGCGCTGCCGGCTGGTCAGGTTCAGCGTCATGATCCATCGTGCCCCGGCCCCGTGGCGACCGCAGTGAACCGACGGCCATTCCTCGCGAGGCGCATCACGGCGATTGTCGCCGCGCTCATCGCGGGGCTGGCCTGGCTGCTCGCGGTGTTCGTATGGACCTCCGCGTCAAAGGTCACCGGTACAGGCGGATTCACGTCGGTGACGGTGGAGACCATGCAGAGCCCCAAAGGCACCGCGGTGGTCACCGACGCCCTGCTCGACCGGGTGGACGCCTACGCGACGGCGCAGGGGTACGCATTCACATCCAGGGCGCGCGCGCAGCTTGAGCAGAAGATCGAGGAGGCCATTGACGACGCGCAGTTCCCGGGGCTCATCGCCCCGGCCGTCGAGGTGGCCCGCGAGGCCTACGCCGAGGCACCCGACGGCACCATCACGATCGACTTCGCCAGCCTCAGGCCGCTCGCCGTGCAGAAGGTGCAGCAGGTGAATCCCGGATTGGTGTCGCGCATACCTCCCGCCGAGGACCTGCAGGTGACCGTGCACAAGCAGAATGTCCCGCCGGTGCTGAAGACCATCGAGGACGCCAGCAGCACCCTGCGGTGGTCGCCCCTGTGGCTGCTGCTCATCGCGGTCGTCTTCGGTGCCCTCGGGCTGTGGGCATCGGCCAACCGCCGGCGTATGCTCATGGGGTTCGGCATCGCCTCGCTCGTCATCGCGCTCGTGCCGCTGGCGATGTACCTGGCGATCCCGCCCATCACGGCGTCGTTCGTGGAGGCCGGCAACCCGGCCCAACTGGTGTCCACCGCCACGGTGGCGATCCTCTCGCGCTGGTGGGTCTCCCTGCTCGTGGCCCTGCTCGTGGGCGTCGCTCTCATCGCGGCGTCGCTCTACATCAACGGGCGTTCGATGCGGCGGAGCGATCCGGTGATGCTCGGCCGCTAGCCGTCCGCCGCCGCGTCGCCGTCGGAGTCCAGCGGGTCGATGAGCGCGTGGGCCTCGAGGGCCCGGTCGCCAGGCACCATGATGTCCCTGGGGCCGCCCGCCAGGTAGTCGGGAACGTCGAAGCCCGCCATGCGGCGCACGTAAGCGGGTATCCCCGCCTCGGCCAGCATGCCCTGGACCATCTCGGCCTCGGGCTGGTTGCGCGCGATGGCCACCCGCACCCACTGCACCCCGGGCCGGGCCTCATCCGATCGTCCCGCGCCCGCGGGAATCGCCAGCAGCACCCCGAGCGCGAAGCCCACCACGTGCACCCAGTGCGCGGCGTCGGCCTGCGCCCCCGATATCGCGGCGGCGGTCTCCCAGGCCACCCAGACCACGATGGGAACCCACGCGGGGATCCCGCCCCCGCGCCGCTCGCCGGTGACGGCCACGTGCAGCCGGGCCTTCGGGAACAGCACGATGTAGGCACCCAGCACGGCCGCGACGATGCCCGACCCGCCGATGACCGGCTGCACCGATGCGGCGTCGGACCAGGCCTCGGCCACGAACGCCAGGTACCCCACGCCGATGGCGAAGGGCAGGAACCGCGCGCGCCCGAGGCGCTCCTCCACCGACGGCGCGAAAACCCAGATGAACAGCAGGTTGCCGAGCAGGTGCCACCACGACCCGTGCAGGAACTGCGCGGTGAGCGCCTCCACCCACGGTGAGTGCTCGGCCGACAGGACCACGCAGGGGTCGGTGGCCGCCGCACCGCCCTGCCCCGTGAGATGCGCGGGCACCATGCCCCACCGGCAGGCGAGCGCCTGCGAGGAGTCGACCACGTTGCCGTCGCCGGGGCGCAGCGCCTGGATGATCCACAGCACCACCCACCCGCCCATGAGCGCGTAGGTGAGCACGGGGACCCGCGGGCGCGGGAGGTCGTCCGAGAGGATCCGTGCCATCGCGCCGGTGGCTAGCCCAGCACGTGCATAAGAAGCGCCGCCTGCACGTGCAGGCGGTTCTGGGCCTCGTCCCACACGGCCGAGCGGCGCCCGTGGTACACGGCGCGGGTGATCTCAAGGCCATCGTGCGCGGGCAGCGGGTGCAGCGCGATGGCGTCGGGCGCGGCGGCGTCCATCAGCGCCTCGTCCACCCGGTAGGGCGCGAACACTCGCAGGCGCTCGGCCTCCTCGTCCTCGTCGCCCATCGACACCCATACGTCCGTGTAGACCGCCTTTGCCCCGTCCACGGCCTCGCGGGGGTCGGTGACCACCCACACGCGACCACCGCGCTCGCGGGCGATGGCATCGGCCCGCTCCACTACGGCGGGGTCGGGCA
This sequence comes from Actinomycetota bacterium, assembly GCA_016870155.1. GTDB lineage: Bacteria > Actinomycetota > Thermoleophilia > Miltoncostaeales > Miltoncostaeaceae > SYFI01. The sequence continues at coordinate 141,029 of VGCE01000003.1, forward strand.
GGTAGCCGTCGGGGCAGCCGGCCACGACCTCCATGCCCGTCAGCGCGCCCGCCACCATGAGCGAGTGGCAGCAGTTGTTGCCATCGCCCACGTATGCCGCACGCACGCCGGCCGGGTCGCCGAACCTCTCGCGGATCGTCATGACGTCGGCGAGCCCCTGGCATGGATGGTGGTCGTGCGTGAGGGCATTGATCACCGGCACCCCCGCGTGCTCGGCGAGCGCCACCACCTTCGCGTGGTCGACGGTGCGGATGACGATGGCATCGACGAAGCGCGAGAGCACCTTGGCGGTGTCCTCGATGCTCTCGCCGCGCCCGAGTTGCATGTCGCGCCCGGCCAGGACCACGGGGTGGCCTCCGAGCCGGGCGATGCCCACCTCGAAGGACACCCTCGTGCGCGTGGACGGCTGCTCGAAGATAAGCGCCACGCTGCGCCCGGCCAGCGCCTGCGGCCAGTCGGGGTCGGCCTTGAGCCGGTCGGCGAGGTCGAGCACCTCGCGCACGGCGTCGGCGGGGTGGTTCATGAGGCTTAGCACCGATCGACCGGCGAGAGCGGGGTGGGGTGCGAGCTCGGGCACGCGTGAAGCGTATCGCGACGTTCGCGGGCGTCCGGTCCGCGGCACCCGGCACGATCGGTCCGTCAGGTCGACCGGGGAGGTGGAGTGTCCGCGTGGTGGTGGGTGCTCATCGGCATCGGGGCCTTCCTCGTGCTGGTCGCCATCCACGACGTCGTGCAGCGACGCCACGCGATCCTGCGGGTGTTCCCGAACATCGGTCACCTGCGGTACATCCTCGAGGCCTTCGGCCCCGAGCTGCGGCACTACATCGTCACCAGCAACGACGAGGAGCGGCCCTTCAGCCACAGCCAGCGCCGGTGGATCTACGCCGGCGGCGAGCACCAGGACAACTCGTTCGGCTTCGCCACCGACGCCGAGTTCGAGCGCTCGCCGGGCTACCTCATCATCAGCCCCTCGGCCTTCCCGGCCCCGCCCCCCGAGGAGGGCGACTCCGACGACCGGCCGCTGCCGTCGGCGAAGGTTCTGGGCGGCCCGCGTGATCGTCCGGGCGCCCTTCGCCCGGCATCGGTGGTGAACATCTCCGGCATGTCCTTCGGGGCGCTGTCCGCCCGCGCGGTGGAGTCGCTCAACGCCGGCGCGGCCCTCGCCGGCTGCATGCAGACCACGGGCGAGGGCGGGCTCACGCCGTACCACCTGCAGGGCGGCGAGCTGGTGATGCAGTTCGGCACCGGCTGGTACGGCGCGCGCGACTCCCGCGGTTGCCTCGACCTGCCGAGGCTGGTGGAGCTGGTGCAGGCCAACCCCATCCGCGCCGTCGAGATCAAGATGAGCCAGGGCGCCAAGCCCGGCGTGGGCGGCATGTTGCCGGGGTCGAAGGTGACCCCCGAGATCGCGGCCATCCGCGGCGTGGAGCCGGGCAGGCCCTGCGTGAGCCCGTCCGTGAACCCCGGGTTCGGGAACGTGGATGAGCTGCTCGACCCGGTGGAGCGCATCGCCGAGGCCACGGGCCTGCCGGTGGGCATCAAGTCGGCCGTGGGCGACCCCCGGTTCTGGTCGGACCTCGCGCGCCACATGGACGGCGGGTCGCGGGGCGTGGACTTCATCACCATCGATGGCGGCGAGGGCGGCACGGGATCCGGCCCCTTGTCGTTCATCGACCACGTGAGGCTGCCGTACCGCCAGGCGCAGGCGCGGGCCCTGCGGGCATTCGCCGAGCGGGGGATACAGCATCGGGTCACGTGGATCGGCAGCGGGCGACCGGGCCTGCCCGAGGAGTCGATCATGGCGTTCGCGCTCGGCGCCGACATGATCAACGTGGGGCGCGAGGCCATGCTGTCGATCGGCTGCATGCAGGCGCAGCGCTGCCACACGGGTCACTGCCCGAGCGGCGTGGCCACCCAGTCGGCATGGCGCCGGCGCGGCATCGACCCCACGCTCACCTCGGCGCGCGCGGCGGCCCACATCATCACCATGCGGCGCGAGATCACCCGGCTCGCGCGCGCCACGGGGGTTGATCACCCGTCGCAGGTGAGCCTCGACCACATCGAGGTGCTCGAGGGGGACATCCTCACCCCGGTGGCCCAGCGCTTCGGCATCACGCCGGGTGGGCCGTGCCCGTGGAGATCTCGGGGGCCTCAGCCGCTGGCCAGCGGGCCCTCGGCCCATCCGGCCCCGAGGCACATGGCCAGGTCGATGTCGGCGGGCGACGCCACGCCCTCGTCCGCCAGGCGCCGTGCCTCATCCATCGCGGCCGCGTAGTAGACGGCCGCCACCACCGGTTCGGTGCCGGTCACCTGCCCCTCGGCCTCGGGCACGAGCCCGTCGCCCGACTTGCGCCCGAGCCGCCCGGCCGCCACGAGCGGGGCCAGGGTACGGGCATCATCGAAGCGATCGCCGTAGGCGGCCTCGAGGTCGGCCCGGATGCTGTCGAGCACGTCGAGGCCCACCAGGTCGCCCAGCGCGAACGGCCCCATGGGGGCCGGGCCGCCATCCACGACCATGGCATCGGCTGCGCGCCGGTCCACCGGGGCTCCGGCCGCCGCGCGGTAGGCCTCCGCCATCGCGCGCACCAGCACGCGGTTCACCACGAACCCCGGGCACTCGCGCACGCGCACGGGGGTCTTGCCGAGCTGCTCTGCCAGCGCAGTGGCACGGGCCACCGCGGCCTCGTCGGTGGCGGCACCCGCGATCACCTCGACTAGCCGCATGGTGCTCGCGGGGTTGAAGAAGTGCAGTCCCACCACGCGCGACGGCGTGCGCGTGGCATCGCCCAGGGCGGTGACCGACAGGCCCGAGGTATTGGTGGCCACCAGGGCGTCGGCCGGCACCACCTGGTCGACGCGGCGATGCACGGCGATCTTCAGCGCGAGGTCCTCGGGCACCGCCTCGATCACCACGTCGACCCCGGCGAGGTCGTCGATGCTGGCCACGGCTCGCAGGCGCATGGCCGCGGCATCGGCGTCCGGGGCGTCGAGTCGCCCACGCTCCACCCGCCGCGCGCCGATCGCACGGGCCCGGTCCACGCCCTGCTCCGCCCGGGCCAGGTCGGCGTCCGCCACGAGCACGTCCATGCCGGCGACCGCTGCCACGTGCGCGATCTCGGCGCCCATGGTGCCTGCTCCGATGATGCCCACGGTGGTCACGCGGCGAGCCTAGCGGCAGCGTCCGGGACGCCCTTTAGTTTTCCGTAAACCGGATTGCCGAGGCCGGCAGATCGCAGGGAAGCGGTGTCCGACAGCCCTGATGAGCAAGACGTGACCGAGGCCGCCGCCGCGCGGTACCGGCAGCGCCGGGTCCTCCTGCTGGCAGCACTGGTGCTGGTGATGGTGGTGCCCATCGTGGCGATGGGCACCTGGTGGATGTGGCCGCTGCTGGTCATCCCCGCCGCGCTCGCCGCCCCGCTCGCGGGCGGCACCGGGCTCATCGCCACGCTGCTCGCATGCGCCATCGGACTGGCGGCGGCGTCAGGCGGGGAGGTCACCTCGGGCGAGATGCTGATGGGCGTCATCGCGGTCATCGTGGTGGCCGGCCTCGGCGCTGCCCACGCCGGGATGGACCAGGGCGTCAGGGCGGCCATGCCGTCGTTTACGGGCCGCGCGCGCGCGGCCGGGCCCGCGCCCGAGGACGCGTTCGACATCATCGCCGCGCGCGACTGCCGCCGCGCCGCCGAGACCGGCAGCCCGGTGTCGGTGGCCATCGTCGCGGTGCCGCGGGTGGACTGGATCGCCGACCGCCATGGCGAGGACGTCCTCGCCGACCTGCTCGATGCCTGCTCGGCTGCCGTAGTGGGCGTCACGTCGGGGTCCGACCTGGTGGTGGAGCAGTCGGATGGGCGCGACGCGGCCCTGGTGCCCGGTTCGGCCGACGCCGCTCGCGAGCTGGGTGATCGCATCGCCATGGCACTCGAGGGGGTGGCGGTGCGCGACCACGATGGCCTGCGGGTGACCGCGGGATCGGTGGGGGTCGGGGTGGCCGAGTGGCGTTACGGCGACACCGGCCCCGACGTGCTGCTCGAGCGTGCCGGCGCGGCGCTTCAGCGGGACATGGTTCGCGCCGATGGGCCGGCTGACGACCAGCTCACCGACGAGTTCCGCCCCGCCGCCATCGCCGACGCCGCGTGATGCGCGCCACGGCCGCGCCCACCCCGGCGCCGGCCACCACGTCGAGCGGGTCGTGATCGGCCGCGGCCACCCGTGCCGCGAGCCCCGCGAGCGCCCCCAGCATCGCCGCTGCGCCAAGCACAGGGCGCTGCCGGGCCACCACGAGCGCGATGGCCGTGGACGACGCCGCATGGCGGCTCGGGAACCCGCCCTCGCCGCGTTGACCGGGGCGTGGGCGGTCGATGGCATCGCGCGCCACCTTGGCCGCGAGTCCTGCCACCGTGCCGGCCACGGCGGCCCGCACCCCCAGCACGCGTGATCCCGGCAGGACGATCAGCGCCAGCACGAGGCCCTGGAAGCCAGGGGCCATGATGTCGGCCGTCAACCGGGCATACTCGTGCCCGCCGGGCACGGACGCCACCGCCGACCGCACCTGCCCGCCCGCCCTGCGATCGATCGCGAGGATCGCCGAGGTGACCTCCGGAGACGACATGGGCCGGACGCTACGACACCCCCCGCCGCCCCGCCCGGGTAGTCTCGCACTCGTGAAGCGCCGGTCAATCATCGCGCTCGTGATCGCGCCGGCGGCGGCGGCCACGGTGGCGCTGGCGTCGGGGTGCGGGTCGTCGAGCGCCGGCGGCGGCCGCGCGCTGTTGACGCCCGCTGCCGATCGGCCTGCCGCGGTGCCGGTGTCCGTGCCCCGGCTCGACGGGCCGGGGGACATCACCGTCGGACGGCCCGGGGCGCGGCCGACCGTGGTGAACCTGTGGGCGTCGTGGTGCGGCCCGTGCAAGGAGGAGATGCCGGCGGTTCAGCGCTTCGCCACCGCCACCCCCGGGGTGCGCGTGGTGGGAATCGCCGTGGACGATGCCCCGGACGCCGCGCGGGAGTTCGCCCGCGAGGTGGGCGTGGAGTTCCCGCTGGGAGTCGACTCCGACGACGGTGTGGCCGACGGCTACGGGTTCACGGGACTACCGACCACCTTCGTGCTCGACGCACAGGGGCGCCTGGCCAGCACATGGGCCGGCCCCGTCACCGAGTCCGACCTCACCGCGCTCGTGGATTCGCTCGAGGAGGGTTCGTGATGGCCCGCGGTGTCGTACTGGAGGATCGCGTTCGCGATTTCTGCGCGCGGCACGACCTGCTCCCCGCCCGCAGCGGGGTGCTGCTCATGGTGTCGGGCGGCGCCGACTCGATGTGCCTGATGCACGTGATGGCATCCGTGCACGACGGACCCCTGACCGTGCTGTCGGTGGACCACGGCCTGCGCCCGTCCGCCGCCGCCGAGACCCGGGCCGTCGTGGCCGCGGCGCGCGACCTGGGGCTCGCCGCGCGCATGGAGTCGCTCGGGCTCGAACCCGGCCCCGGCGCGCTCGAGCGCGCCCGCGACGCGCGCCTGGGCGCTGGCGAGCGCGTGCGCGCCCGCGAGGGCCTCGACCTCATTGCCACCGGCCATACGCTCACCGACAACGCCGAGACCATCCTCTTTCGGGCCGCACGGGGCACGGGGCGCACCGGCGCCCTGGGCATCGCCCCGCGCCGCGACCGGCTGGTGCGGCCCTTGCTCGGGCTCACCCGCGACGAGGCACGCGAGTGGTGCCAGGCCAACGGGGTGGCGTTCGTCGACGACCCGACCAATCACGACCTCGCCACGGCGCGTGCGCGGGTGCGCCACGGCCTGGTGCCGGCACTCGAGGCCGTGCACCCGTCGGCGCAGCGCAACATTGCCCGTATGGCCGGGCTGCTCGCCGACGAGGCCGCCGTGGTGGACGCCGCGGCCGATGCCGCGTGGGCTCGCCTCGACCGGGGCGGCGGCCTGGACGCCGTGGCGCTCGCCGCCGAGCCCGTGGCCATCGCCCGGCTGCTGGTGCGCCGCCTGCTGCAGCGCGCCGGCCTGCCGTCAGCCGCACGTGAGGCCGTCGCGGTGGACGCCGCGCTCGCCCGCGCGGCGAGCGGGCCGGGCATCACCGGGTTGCCCGGAGGCATCGTGGCCGTTGACGGCGGCGTGCTGGTGGCGGAGGTCGCGGGCCACCAGCCGGACCCAATCACCGAGGCCCCGCTCGCCGTGCCCGGATCGGTGAGCGTGCCCGGGCTGCAGCTTCGCGCCGCGCGCGGCGTGGCCGGGCGCTCCACCGGTGACAGCGCGTGGGTGCGCGCCACCGGTGGGCTCATCGTGCGCGCCCCGCGTGACGGGGACCGCATCGCCCTGGCCGGTGGCGGGCATCAGGCCGTGGGCCGCATGCTGCAGTCGGCAGGCGTGCCCGCCCGGCACCGCGCGGCCGTGCCGTTGGTGGCCGAGGGCGACCGCGTGCTGTGGGTGGCCGGCCACCGGGCGTCGGCCGATGCCGTGGCCGCCCCCGGCGAGCCGGCGGTCAATCTGGTGGCGGTGCCCGCATGAGCGAGCGCAGCCCCGGCGACGTACTGGTGTCGCGGGACGACCTCACGGCTCGCGTGGGCGAGATGGCCGCCGAGATCTCGGCCGACTACGCGGGTCGCGACCTGCTGGTGATCGGAATCCTCAAGGGCGCGGTGTTCTTCACCGCCGACCTCGTGCGCGAACTCAGCGTCCCGTGCGAGATCGACTTCATGGCGGTGTCGTCCTACGGCTTGACCACCCACTCGTCGGGCGTGGTGCGCATCACCAAGGACCTCGACGTGGCCGTGGAGGGCCGTGACGTGCTGCTGGTGGAGGACGTCGTCGACTCCGGGCGCACGCTGCGGTACCTCATGCGCAACCTCGCGGCGCGCGACCCGGCATCGCTCGAGGCCTGCGCGCTGCTCAGCAAGCCCGCTGCCGACAGGCTTGACCTTCGCACCCGCTACGTGGGCTTCCGGCTGCCCGACGTGTTCGTGGTGGGCTACGGATTGGATGCCGGCGAGCGCTACCGCGAGCTGCCCTACATCAGCGCGCTGTGCTAGCCGCACGTTGGGCACCGTGATCGCTCCGCACGCTGCTACCCTCGGGCCGAGCAACCGAACGGGAGTCCACCGCTGAGCCGCTTCTTCAAGAGTGCCGCGTTTCCCATCCTGATCGTGATCCTGCTGGCCTTCGTTGCGCAACGGCTGGTCACGTCGTCGTCGCAGCCGGCCGAGCAGCCCACCTTCACCGCGTTCCAGAAGGACCTGACCGAGGGCAAGGTCTCCAAGGTCACGATGCAGACGAAGAGCCAGGAGCTGGAGGTCGCGCTCAAGGACGGCAAGACCTACATCACTGGCTTCCCGGACAACTACGGCGCGCAGGTCACCGACAGCATCGACAAGGCGGACATCCCGCTCGTGGTCGAGGGCCGCGGTGGTTCGGCCTGGTGGGGCTTCCTCATCACGCTCGCCCCGTTCCTGCTGTTCTTCGTCTTCTGGATCTTCCTGATGAACCAGATGCAGGGCGGCGGATCCAAGGTGATGAGCTTCGGCAAGAGCCGAGCCAAGCGGATGGCGGTGGACCAGCCGAAGATCACCTTCCGCGACGTGGCGGGCGCCGATGAGGCGGTGGAGGAGCTCGAGGAGATCAAGGAATTCCTCGAGAATCCCAAGCGCTTCCAGGCGCTGGGCGCGCGAATCCCAAAGGGCGTGCTGCTCTACGGGCCGCCCGGCACAGGCAAGACGCTGCTGGCCCGCGCCGTCGCGGGCGAGGCCGGCGTGCCGTTCTTCTCCATCTCGGGCTCGGACTTCGTCGAGATGTTCGTGGGCGTCGGCGCCAGCCGCGTGCGCGACCTCTTCGAGCAGGCCAAGCAGAACTCGCCCTGCATCATCTTCATGGACGAGATCGACGCCGTGGGCCGCCACCGCGGCGCCGGCATGGGCGGCGGCCACGACGAGCGCGAGCAGACGCTCAACCAGCTGCTCGTCGAGATGGACGGATTCGAGGCCAAGGACAACATCATCCTCATCGCGGCCACCAACCGGCCGGACATCCTCGACCCCGCCCTGCTGCGCCCGGGCCGCTTCGACCGACAGATCATGGTCGACCGCCCCGACCGCGCGGGTCGCGCGGAGATCCTGCGCGTGCACACGCGTGGCAAGCCGATCGACAAGGAGATCGACCTCGACACCCTCGCGGGCCAGACGCCGGGCTTCACCGGCGCCGACCTCGCGAACCTGGTGAACGAGTCGGCCCTGCTCGCCGCCCGCAAGGGCAAGAAGGTCATCGATGCCCTGGAGCTGGAAGAGGGCATCCTGCGCGTGATCGCCGGCCCCGAGAAGAAGACCCGCCTGCTCTCCGACAAGGAGCGCGTGGTCACGGCCTACCACGAGATGGGCCACGCCATCGTGGGCCACTTCCTCCCGAACGCCGACCCGGTGCACAAGATCTCCATCGTCAGCCGCGGCCAGGCGCTGGGTTACACCATCTCCATGCCCGCCGAGGACAAGTTCCTCACCACCCGCGCGCAGCTGGAGGACACCATGGCCATGACGCTCGGCGGCCGCGCCGCCGAGGAGCTGGTGTTCTCGGAGATCACCACCGGCGCCGCCAACGACCTCGAGAAGGTCACGGCCACGGCCAAGCAGATGACCATGCGCTTCGGCATGAGCGAGAAGCTCGGCCCGCGCGTGCTGGGCCACAACCATGGCGCGCCGTTCCTCGGCCGCGACATGCACAGCGAGCCCGACTACTCGGACGACATCGCCCGTCAGATCGACGCGGAGATCCGCCGCATCATCGAGGACGCCTACCAGCGCGCCAAGGACATCCTCTCCGAGCACCGCCACGACCTCGAGAACATCACGCAGGTCCTGCTGCGCCGCGAGACCATCGAGCGCGAGGAGTTCCTTCGCCTGCTCGAGGGCGAGTCCGAGGCGGATGTCTTCCGCGTGAAGGACGAGCGCGCCCGCCAGAAGGCCGCCGAGGCCGAGCGGGCTGCCGACGAGGCCGAGGCCGAGAAGCGTCGTCAGCCGCTGCCTCCTCCCGCTCCCGGCACCAAGCCCGGTACCGCAGGGGCTTAGGCACGCAGCAACGGGTCCCGGGCCGCATACCGCTGGGTCCCTTGGCTCGCTTGCCGCTGGCCCCCTGATACCGCTTCCCGGACTTCGTCGGCCCCCGCACAACGGGGTCGCGGCCACTCGCCGAAGCGGGATCGGCATGAGCGGGGGCCGCAAATGCATCATCCCCGGCTGCGATCGCCGCGACCCCGTTGTGCGGGGGCCTGCGCGGCTAGCCTGCGGGCGTGGCTGCGTCCCTTGCCTGGCTCACCCGTCCGTGCGTGATGGGGATCCTCAACGTCACGCCCGACTCCTTCAGCGACGGGGGCGCGTATGCCGATCCCGGCCGGGCCGTGGCGGCCGCGCAGGGCATGGCCGCCGAGGGGGCCGCGATCGTCGACGTCGGCGGCGAGAGCACGCGACCGGGTGCCGCGCCGCTGCCCTCCGACTTAGAGACCGCACGGGTTGCGCCGGTGCTGGAGGCGCTGTCCCGCGATGCGGCGGGGCTCCCCGCTTCGATCGACACGCGTAGCGCCGCCGTGGCGCAGGTGGCGCTCGACGCCGGGGCCGTACTGGTGAACGACGTCTCTGCCGGCGCCGATCCCGGCATGTTCCCGCTCGTTGCTGATCGGGGCGCGGGCATCTGCCTCATGCACATGCAGGGCGAGCCCGCCACCATGCAGGACGACCCCCGGTACGGCGACGTGGTGTCCGAGGTGGCGGCCTTCCTCGAGGCCCGCATGCGCGCGGCCGTCGAGATGGGCGTCGCGGAGCACGCCATCATCCTCGACCCGGGCATCGGCTTCGGCAAGACGGCGGAGCACAACGTGGCGCTGATGCGCGGACTGGGCACCATCGTGGCGCTGGGGCGCCCCGTGCTGGTGGGTGTCTCCCGCAAGGGGATCATCGGTGACATCACCGGGCGCGAGGTCGGGGACCGCCTGGCGGGGTCGATCGGCGCGGCCCTTGCGGCGGTGGAGGCGGGCGCGGCGGTGCTGAGGGTGCATGATGTGCGCGAGACCGTGGACGCGCTGAAGGCGTTCACCGAGATGCGTGGGAGCGGTGCATGAGCGACGTGGTGGTGAGGATCCGGGGGCTCGAGGTGTACGGCCGGCACGGCGTGCACGACGCCGAGCGCGTGCTGGGCCAGCGCTTCGTGGTGGATGTCGACATGGTGCTCGCGCACGACCGGTCGACCACCAGCGACGAACTGGCCGACACCGTGGACTACGCCACGATCGCCGACGACGTCGCCGACATCGTTGGCGGCGAGCCCGTCGCGCTGCTGGAGCACCTGTGCCGGGTGATCGCCGACCGCGTGCTGGCCGACCCGGTGGTGGCTGCGGTGACTGTCACCGTCGCCAAGCCGCAGGTGGCGATCCGCCACGTGCTCGACGACGTATCGGTGGCGCTGCACGTGGCGCGCGACGCGCCGTGAGCGTGTTCTGGCTCGGCCTGGGGTCGAACCTGGGCGACCGGGCCGACGCCCTGCGCTGGGCAATCGACCGCCTGACCGAAGAGGGCGCACAGGTGCAGGCCGTGAGCAGCCTGTACGCCACTGCCCCCCAGGGCGTCGAGGACCAGCCGGAATTCCTCAATGCGGCCTGCCGGGTTGCCACCGACCTCGACCCGCCCGGAATGCTGGCCTTGGCGAAGCGCCTGGAGGCCAGCGCGGGCCGCGTGGACGGCCCGCGCTGGGGCCCCCGCCCGCTCGACATCGACATCCTCGCCTGGGACGGCGGCGCGTGGCGGGCCCCCGACCTCACCGTGCCCCATGAGCGCCTGCACGAGCGCCGATTCGCACTCCAGCCCCTGGTGGAGATCGACCCCGACATGGCTCTTCCATCAGGCGAGCGAATCAGCGCTCTGCTCGAGGCCATCCCCGCAGGCGAGCAGCGAGTGACGCGAGCGGCCTTTCCGTAGTCGGAGCGCAGCGCAAGGACGCGGGGCCGGCCCCATGGCCCAGGGGTGGTCCCGCCCAAGGGCTGTCCCGCAGCCGGGTGCCGAGGATGGCTCCAATGGCCGAGGAGGGAAGGCGCAGGGCCCCGGACGAAGGCGTTGCGGCGATCGCAGCCGGGGATAGTGCATTTGCGGCCCTCGCAAATGCACTATCCCGCTTCGGCGAGTGGCCGCAACGCCTTCGTCCGGGGCCCTGCGCGTAGCGCGAAGCCCACCACGCACGAGCACGGGTCTATGCTTGCCGCCCTATGTCGCAGATCGACGAACTCGACGAATACGACGCTGAACTGGAGCTCCGGCTGAAGCGCGAGTACGCGGATGTGTTCCCGCTCTTCCGCTACTGCGTGCTGACGCAGGAGGCCACGTATCTCTGCAACAAGCTCGAGCGCCGGTACGAGCCGCAGGCCGCGTACCCGTTCTTCCACGTAGTGATGGAGGATGTCTGGGTGTGGGACAAGAACCGGCCCACGCGCATCATCCCGCGCGTGGAGATCCACACCACCCAGGACATCACGGTGGAGGTGCTGCGCACGGACGAGGCCGACGGGCCGTTCGACGCCGAGCTCGAGCTGCCGGCCGAGGGCTGATCCCATGCTGCTCGTGGTGGACGTCGGCAACTCGCAGACGGTCGCGGGGCTGTTCTCGGGGGATGATCTGCTGCACGACTGGCGCATCTCCACCATCCGGCGCACCACGGTGGATGAGCTCGCGGCCGACCACGACAAGATCCTGCAGCTTCGCGGCGGCAGCCTCACCGAGGTCGAGAACGTCGTCGTGGCGTCGGTGGTGCCCGAGCTCACCGTGGCCTACCAGGCGTTGGCCGACCGCTACCTCGACCGCCCCGCGGTGATCGTGGGGCCCGGCGTGCGCACCGGAATGCCGCTGCTCGTGGACAACCCGCAGGAGGTCGGTGCCGACCGCATCGCCAACTCGGTGGCGGCATTCGACATCTATGGCGGACCGTGCGTGGTGGTGGACTTCGGCACGGCCACCACGCTCGACGCGGTATCTGCCGACGGGGAGTTCCTCGGCGGGGTGATTGCCCCTGGCATCGCCACGGCGCTCGACGCCCTGTCGCAGCGCGCCGCGCGTCTGATGCGCGTGGAGCTCGCCACCCCGCCGGCGGCGATCGGGCGGAACACCGTGGAGAGCATGCAGTCGGGCCTGGTGATCGGCGCCGCGGCGATGGTGGATGGCATGGTGGCCCGCCTGGCCGTCGAGCTCGGCGCGCAGCCGGTGGTGGTCGCCACCGGGGGCCTCGCCCCGCTGGTCTTGCCGCAGTCGACGACCATCGAGGAGCACGAGCCCATGCTCACGCTCGAGGGCCTGCGCCTGGTGCACGAGCGCACCGTGGGCGCGCCCTCGCGGAGCCGCCGCCGGTGAAGAAGCGCATGCGCGCCCTGGTGGCGGCGCGCTCGCGCGAGCCTGTCGCCCCGCCCCGGGAATCGGGCCCCTGGCCGCTGGCCGAGCCCTTCCGCGTGGCGGAGGTGGAGCTTCCGAACCGCGTGGTGCAGGCGCCGCTCGCGGGCATCGGCAACCGGGTGTTCCGCGAGCAGTCGCGGCGCCACGGCGCCGGGCTCGTGGTATCGGAGATGGTGGCCGCGCACGGCATACGGCATGGCAACCGCCGCACTCAGGCGATGCTGGAGCTCGGGGAGGGGGAGAGCCCCGTGGCGATCCAGGTGTTCGGCGGCGATCCCGACGTGATGGCCGAGGCCGCGCGCGCGGTGCAGGATGCCGGGGCCGACATGGTGGACATCAACATGGGCTGCCCGGTGCACAAGATCATGAAGACCGGCGCCGGCGCCGCGCTGCTGGATGACCCCGCGAAGGGCGAGGCCGTGGTGCGCGCCATGGCCGACGCCGTGACGATCCCCGTGACGGTGAAGATGCGACGCGGGGTGCGCCCGGGCGACATTGACCCCGGCGAGGTGGCCCGCAGGTTCGAGGCCGCCGGCGCGGCGCTCATCACCATCCACCCCCGCGCGGCGGTGGAGGAGTACTCCGGCTGCGCGGATCACGGCATCAGCGCCGAGGTGGTGCGCGCCGTGGACGTTCCCGTGGTGATCAGCGGCGACATCGCGAACGCCGCCGAGGCGCGCGACGCGCTCGAGATGACCGGCGCCGCCGGGGTGATGATCGGCCGCGCCGGGCTGGGCAATCCGTGGGTGCTCGGCGCGATCGCGCGCGGCGAGCCCGACGCCCGTCCGTCGCGGGCGCAGGTGATCGACGAGCTCACGGGATTCAGCGATGGCATCGCCGGGCTCATCGGCCCGGAACGCGCCTGCCGCTACCTGCGCAAGTTCCATTCGTGGTTCCTCGCCGGGCGGGGGATTGCCGATGAAGACATCCAGGCGCTGATGGAGGCCCCCGCGTTCGATGAGGCCATGGCGCTGCTCGCCGCGCTGCGCGAGGGGTAACGGGGTCACCTGTCGGTTGCGGGCGGATGATGCGCTCGGTTATCGTCCGCGGCCGCATTCGGGTCGGAAACGTCGAGGGGAGTCGAAGTGGAGCGCGAGGTCATCCTCACCCAAGAGGGATACGACAAGCTCCAGGAGGAGATCGAGTACCTCACGTCGCACAAGCGCCGCGAGGTCGCCGATCGCATCAAGACCGCCCGTGAGTTCGGGGACATCTCCGAGAACTCCGAGTATGACGACGCCAAGAACGAGCAGGCGCACGTGGAGTCGCGAATCACGCAGCTCGAGCATCAGCTGCGCAACGCACGCATCGTGGACAGCCACGACGTGGATACCGGCGTGGTCTCGATCGGCACCAGGGTGACCGTGCGCACCACGGCCGACAAGAAGACCAGGGCGTTCGCTCTGGTGGGATCCGCCGAGGCCGACCCGCTGCAGGACCGGCTCTCGAACGAGAGCCCGCTCGGCAAGGCCCTGCTCGGGCGCAAGAAGGGCGAGAAGGTCAAGGTCTCGACCCCGCGCGGCCAGGTGGAGTACCAGGTCGTGAAGATCGAGGCCGGCGACTGAGCACGCCCGATGACGTCGCGGCCGAGGAGGCCGACGGCGGAATCGATCGCCTGATCGCCGACCGCCGCCAGAAGGCGGAGGACCTCCGGGCTGCCGGGATAAACCCATACCCGGCGCGGTTCATCGGCCGCATTCCCGTGGTCGAGGCCCGGGACATCGGCGATCTGCTCGGGGCCGGAGACGAGGCCGCGGGCCAGGTGGCCGTGGCCGGACGCCTGGTGGCCCGGCGCGGCCAAGGCAAGACCGTCTTCGCCGACATCGAGGACCGCACCGGGGCCATCCAGGTATGGGCCACGCTCGACCGCGTGGGCGAGCAGGGGCTCGGCCTGCTGGCCGAGGCCCACGTGGGCGACATCATCGGCGTACGCGGCAGCGTGGTGCGCACGCGGCGCGGCGAGGTGTCGGTGGCCGCTGACGCCGTGGAGATGCTCGCCAAGTCGCTGCGCCCGCCGCCCGACCGCCACGCGGGCCTGAAGGACCCCGAGACCCGCTATCGCCAGCGCTACCTCGACCTCATGGCGTCCGACGAGGTGCGCGCGCAGTTCGTCACCCGGGCGCGCTCCATTGCGGGCGTGCGCAGGTTCCTCGACGACCGTGGCTTCATCGAGGTGGAGACCCCCGTGCTGCAGCCCATCTATGGCGGGGCGGCCGCGCGGCCCTTCACCACGCACCACAATGAGCTTGATCGCGACCTCTACCTGCGCATCGCCACCGAGCTCTACCTCAAGCGCTGCCTCGTGGGCGGGCTCGAGAAGGTGTACGAGATCGGCAAGGACTTCCGCAACGAGGGCGTGTCGTTCAAGCACAACCCCGAGTTCACGATGCTCGAGACCTACGAGGCCTACGTCGGCTATGAGGAGGTCGCGGCCATGCTCGAGGAGATGGTGGCCGCCGTCGCCGTGCAGGCCACGGGCGGCACGGTGATCCCCTGGAAGGGCGGCGAGATCGACCTCACGCCGCCGTGGCGCCGCGTACGCCTGACCGACGCCCTCGAGGAGGCCACCGGCATCGACGTGCTGGCGCACCCCGACGCGGCCGATCTTCGGGCCCGCATGCGCGCCGCGGGCATGGATGCCCCCGACACCGCGCCCTGGGGCAGGCTGGTGGACGGCATCCTCACCCAGGCGCTGGAGCCCCAGCTGGCGCAGCCCACGATCCTTCTGGACTACCCGCTCGAGCTCTCGCCCTTCGCCAAGCGGCGCGAGGACGACCCGCGCCTGGTGGAGCGCTTCGAGGCCTTCTGCGGCGGCATGGAGATCGCCAACGCGTTCTCGGAGCTCAACGATCCCGATGACCAGCGCGAGCGATTCGCCATGCTGCAGGCCGATCGCGAGGCCGGGGACGACGAGGCGCAGCCCGCCGACGAGGACTTCCTCACGGCACTCGAGCACGGCATGCCGCCCACCGGGGGCCTCGGGCTGGGCCTTGACAGGCTCGTGATGCTGCTGACCGACCGGCAGTCGATCCGCGAGGTCATTCTGTTCCCCGCGATGCGCACGTAGGTTGCGGACGGGCGCTGAGGTGATAGCGTCTCGCGCCGTTTCAAGGTGCACGCACAAACGGAAGGTCACATGGCGAAGCCGCGCGGACGCGGACGCATAAAGAAGAAGAAGGGTGGGGCGCCTGCGCCGCGCAAGCGTCGCCCGCTTCTGTCCGCTGAGGAGCTCGACTGGAAGAATGTCTCCTCGCTGCGCCGGTTCCTGTCGGAGCGGGGCAAGCTTCGCTCCCGTCGCATCACGGGCCTCTCGCGTCGCCAGCAGACCCAGTTGGCGCAGGCCGTCAAGCGCGCGCGCATCATGGGCCTGCTGCCGTACCCCGACCAGGATCGCTCGGTCAAGGCCCACCACGCCGCGGGCGGTGCCTCGGGGGGCGTGCCCGAGGGCGTCGAGGGCGTGGCCGCCGAGGTGCTGGTCGAGGAGAACATCGAAGTCGAGGGCGACGCCACCGACCTGGTGGAGGCCGAGGCCATCGAGGTGGTCGACGAGGTCGAGGAGCCGGTTGCCGTTGGCGCCGGCGAGCCCGAGGACGCCGAGGCCTAGCCCCCTGCGGGCCAGGGCCCGCGCGCCGGCACTGGGGAGGGACGAGAGGCACCCGCCCAGGGCCGCTCGGCAGCCGCGCGTCGGGCCCCGCTGTCATCATCCCGGAATGGAAATGGGTGCTTGTCCGGCCTGCGACGCGGCCCTCACGTGGCGGCACAACGGCCTCTGGTGCGACCGCTGCCACCGCAAGGTGGAGACCTGTTGCGAGGGCGCGCCCCAGCAGTGCCCGAATCCGGCGCCTGCAGGCGACCGCTCAGGCTCCCGCAAGCCCTGACCGGTGCTACCTTCCCGTCTCATCGCACCGGTCGTTTACGGCCCCTGAAGGGGCTCCTGGAGGATTGAGGCACGATGTTCGAACGCTTCACCGAGCGCGCCCGCCAAGTGGTCGTCCTGGCCCAGGAGGAGGCGCGGACCCTCAAGCACAACTACATCGGCACCGAGCACATCCTGCTCGGCCTGCTGCGCGAGGAGGAGGGCCTTGCGGCCCGGGTGCTGGAAGGCCTTGAGATCACGGTGGAGGAGGTGCGCGCCCAGGTGATCCGCATCGTCGGGTCGGGCGAGGAAGTCACCTCGGGCCAGATCCCGTTCACCCCGCGCGCGAAGAAGGTGCTGGAGCTCGCGCTGCGCGAGGCGCTGTCGCTGGGGCACAACTACATCGGCACCGAGCACATCCTGCTCGGCCTCGTGCGCGAGAACGAGGGCGTGGCCGCGAGGATCCTCGCCGACTTCGACGCAGACTCCGAGAAGATCCGCAACGAGATCATCCGCATGCTGTCGGGTCCGGGCCGCAGGCAGGGGCAGGGCAGCGGCGGGGGTGGCGGAAGCACGCAGTCGGGCGACAAGAAGTCGAGCAAGCTCCTCGACCAGTTCGGCCGCAACCTCACGAAGCTCGCCGCCGACGGCAAGCTCGACCCCGTGGTGGGCCGCCAGAAGGAGATCGAGCGGGTCATGCAGATCCTGGCCCGCCGCACCAAGAACAACCCGGTGCTCATCGGCGAGCCGGGCGTGGGCAAGACCGCTGTGGTCGAGGGCCTGGCGCAGCGCATTTCATCGGGGCAGGTGCCCGAGCTCCTGCGCGGCAAGCAGATCTACACGCTCGACCTCGCCGCCCTGGTGGCCGGGTCGAAGTACCGCGGTGAGTTCGAGGAGCGCCTCAAGAAGGTGATGAAGGAGATCGGCCAGCGCGGCGACATCATCCTGTTCATCGACGAGATCCACAACCTCGTGGGCGCCGGCGCCGCCGAGGGCGCGATCGACGCCGCGAGCATCCTCAAGCCCGCTCTGGCCCGCGGCGAGCTGCAGACCGTGGGCGCCACCACGCTTGATGAGTACCGCAAGTACCTCGAGCGCGACTCGGCCCTCGAGCGCCGCTTCCAGCAGGTGAAGGTGGACCAGCCCTCGATCGAGGAGACCGAGCAGATCCTGCGCGGGCTGCGCGACCGCTACGAGGACCACCACAAGGTGAACATCACCGACGCGGCCCTCGAGGCCGCCTCGGTGCTGTCCGACCGCTACATCTCGGAGCGGTTCCTTCCCGACAAGGCGATCGACCTCATCGACGAGGCCGCCAGCCGCATGCGCATCCGCACCATGACGGCCCCGCCGAGCTACCGCGAGCTCGAGGACGAGATCGAGACGGTGCGCAAGGACAAGGAAGCCGCCATCGAGGCGCAGGAGTTCGAGAAGGCCGCGAACCTGCGCGACACCGAGCGGCGCCTCACGAACAAGAAGCGCGACCTGGAAGAGGAGTGGAAGGCTGACGACGCCCCCCGCCCGAGCATCGGCGAGGAGGAGATCGCCGACATCGTCTCGATGTGGACGGGCATCCCGGTGTTCAAGCTCACCGAGGCCGAGACCCAGAAGCTCCTGCGCATGGAGGACGAGCTGCACAAGCGGGTCATCGGCCAGGACGCCGCCATCACGGCCACCAGCCGGGCCATCCGGCGCGCCCGCGCGGGCATCAAGGACCCCAAGCGGCCCGCCGGCTCGTTCATCTTCCTGGGCCCGTCGGGCGTGGGCAAGACCGAGCTCGCCCGCACGCTGGCCGAGTTCCTGTTCGGCGACGAGCAGGCGCTCATCCAGGTGGATATGTCCGAGTACATGGAGAAGCACGCGGTGTCGCGCCTCGTGGGATCCCCGCCCGGCTATGTCGGCTACGACGAGGGCGGCCAGCTCACCGAGCAGGTGCGCCGCAAGCCCTACTCGGTGATCCTGCTCGATGAGATCGAGAAGGCCCATCCCGAGGTGTTCAACATCCTCCTGCAGATCCTCGAGGACGGACGCCTCACCGATGCCCAGGGGCGCCAGGTGGACTTCCGCCACGCCATCGTGATCATGACGTCGAACATCGGCGCGTCCACCATCACCCGCTCCACCCCGCTGGGCTTCAGCGTGGCGGAGGAGGGCGGCGGCATGGACTACGACGACATGAAGACGCGCATCATGGGCGAGCTCAAGAAGGTGTTCCGCCCCGAGTTGATCAACCGCATCGACGAGATCATCGTCTTCCACCAGCTGTCGAAGGATGAGATCAAGCAGATCATCGACCTCATGCTGGTGCGGCTGCAAAAGCAGCTGTCGGAGCAGGGCGTGTCGATCCAGCTCACCGACGACGCCAAGGACCTGCTGGTGGAGGAAGGCTACGACCCGGCTATGGGCGCCCGCCCGCTGCGCCGGGCCATCCAGCGCCTGCTCGAGGACCCGCTCGCCGACGAGCTGCTCCACGGCACGCTGTCCGAGGGTCTGGTGATCGTGGTCGACCGTGACGGCGACACGATGGTGATGGAGCGCCGCGAGGCCCCCGGGGCCCCGGCCGCGCCAGAGGCCGTCGCCGTCGGCGTCGAGTCGGACGGCGACTCCGAGTAGGCCACGCACCGGCCGCCGGGTCACCCCTGCGGCCGGTGCACGCGCACTCGCAGCGCGCGATGCGTCAGGGCACGAGGGCATTTTCGCGCCCGACGTATGGCGGGGAGCCCCGGCGCGTGCAATCCTCGGTGCGCGCGCGAGGATTCCGCAGGAGGCGGGAGAGCGCAGGTGGAAATACGGACCGAAGGTGAGGGGGTGATGACGACGTCAACCGACAGGGAACGGTCCGCCGAGGCGGCCCCGCCCGGGGCCAGCGCCCCGCGCACCGGCCTGCCCTACCCCGGCCCCGAGCCGCGCGGGCGGCGCGGCATCGTCGCGCTCGTCACCCAGGCCGTGCTGATGCTGCTCGGGGCCCTGGGCGCCTACCAGATCAGCCGCAGCGTGGATCTCGGCGCCGCCCTCGGCGAACCCTGGCACTACCTCGCGTACGTCGGCGTGATCGCGCTGGGCGCGCTCGTCGGCTGGGGCGTGGGCGGCCTGGTCGCGCGCTGGCTGCCCTCGCGCATGCGTGCCATCGATCGCGCGGCCGACAGGCGATCGGCCGGCGAGCTGATCGTGGGCGCCCTGGGCCTGGTGGTGGGCCTGGTGGCCGCAGCGCTGGCCGGGGTGGCCGTGGCCCGCCTCCCCGTGGTGGGCCCGTACCTGCTGCTTCCCGTGGTGCTGCTCGTGGCCTACGTCTTCACGCGCATCGCCGCGCGAAAGCACGCGGACATCCTGCGCTTGGTGGGCATCCGCTCGCGCAGCGCGTCGTCCGTGGCGCCGCGCCTCATTGACTCCAGCGCCATCATCGACGGCCGCATCATCGACGTGATGGACGCCCGATTCATGCCCGGCCAGATCATCATCCCGACCTTCGTGCTCGAGGAACTCCAGCACCTCGCCGACTCGGTCGACCCCGAGAAGCGCCAGCGCGGGCGCCGCGGGCTCGACCTCGTGGAGCGCATCCGCGCGGTGGGCGAGCAGCGCGTGCAGATCCGCGCCGGCGAGGTGGCGGGAGAGGGCGTGGATGCCAAGCTCGTGAACCTGGCTCGCGACATGCACGCATGCATCGTCACCACCGACTACGGGCTCAACAAGGTCGCGCGCATCCAGGGCATCGAGGTGCTCAACATCAACGAGCTGGCCATCGCGCTCAAGCCCGTGGCGCTGCCGGGCGAGACCCTCAGCGTGCGCGTCATCCGCGAGGGCCGCGAGTATGACCAGGGCGTGGGCTACCTCGAGGACGGCACCATGGTGGTGGTGGAGGGCGGCCGCGCGCTGGTGGGCGGCGAGGTTGCCGACGTCGAGGTGACCAGCGCCATCCAGAACCCGTCAGGGAAGATGATCTTCGCGCGCATCCCGGCCACCGGACGGTGAGGACCGCCGCGGTCATCGTGGCCGCCGGGTCGGGTGACAGGCTCGGAGCCGGGGTGCCCAAGGCCGTCGTGCCGGTGGCGGGCCTTCCGCTGGTCGCGTGGTCGGCCCGGGCGTTCCACGAGGCCCCCGAGGTGGAGTGCATCGTCATCGCCTGCCCGCCGGGTGGCGAGGACGACATGGCCGAGGCCGTCGCAGGCCATGCCGACGTGCACGCCATCGTGCCGGGGGGCAACAGGCGGCAGCGCTCGGTGGCTGCCGCGCTGGCGGTGGTGCCGGACGACGTCGAAGCCATCCTCGTGCACGACGCCGCGCGCCCGCTCATCACCCCCGCCCTGGTGTCGCGCCTCGTGGCACGGCTGCGCTCGGCCCCGGCGGTCATCGCCGCCGCGCCGGTGGCCGACACGCTCAAGCGCGGGGGGAAGTCGGGCACGGTCGAGGCCACGGTCGACCGCGCCGGGCTGTGGGGGGCACAGACCCCGCAGGCATTCCGGGCCGACACCCTGCGCTGGGTGTTCGCCGATGCCGACGACGCCGAGCTCGGGTCGGCCACCGACTGCGCGGGGATGGCCGAGCGCCGCGACGTGCAGGTGCTGCTTCACGACCCGGGCACGCCCAACTTCAAGGTGACCACGCCGGCCGATCTGCGGCTCGCCGAGGTGCTGCTGGGTACCGGCCGCATCGGGTAACGTCCCGCGCCGGTGCTCACCGACTACCACCTCCACCTGCAGCCCGACGGCCCCGAGGCCCGCGAGGCCGATCGCCACCGCTGGGACGCCGACGGCGGGCCGCGAACTGCCGCGTGGATCGGCCGCTACGTGGATGCCGCCCGGGCGCGGGCGGTGGATGAGATCGCCATCACCGAGCATGTGCACCGGTTTGCCGAGGTGCGCGACTGGCACCCCAACCCCTGGTGGCAGGCCGAGGCCACGGAGGACTTGGGCGCCCACTGCGCGGCGCTGTCAGCGGCGCGGGATGCGGGCCTGCCCGTGCTGATCGGCATCGAGATGGACTGGATCCCGGGGCGCGAGGACGACATCCGCGCGCTGCTGGCCTCGCAGCCGTTCGACATCGTGCTGGGATCGGTGCACTGGCTGGGAGACCTGGCGGTAGACCACCCCGACTACCCGTGCTGGGACTCCCTCGGCCCCGACGAGACCTGGGGCCTGTACCTCGACGAACTGGTGGCCGCCGCGCGAAGCGGATTGTTCGACGTGCTGGCGCACCCCGATCTCCCCAAGGTGTTCGGCACGCCGATGCCGACCTCGCTGGGCGCCCGGCGCGACGACGCCATCGCGGCCATCGCCGAGTCGGGCGTGGCGGTGGAGTGCTCGTCGGCGGGGCTCCGGAAGCCCTGCGCGGCGTTGTACCCCGACCCCGACTGGCTCGCGGCATTGCGCGCGGCAGGTGTGCCGGTGACGCTCAGCAGCGACGCCCATCGCCCCGAGGACGTCGCGCGCGATTACCCCACGGCGGTCGCGGCGCTGCGCGGCGCGGGCTATGAGACCATCACGCGATTCCGGTCGCGCGAACCCGAGCAGGTGGAGATCCGATGGGCATGAGGGTGGGACTCGGCGTGGACGCGCACCGGCTGGAGCCGGGCGTGCCCTTGGTGCTGGGGCTCATCGCCTTCGAGCACCCCACGGGCCTCGCGGGCCACTCCGATGGCGACGTGGTGGCGCACGCGGTGTGCGACGCCCTGCTCGCGGCATCGGGTGGCCCCGACATCGGCGTGCTGTTCCCATCCGGGGCGGATGAATGGAAGGGCGTCACCGGCGCCGCCATGATCACCCATGTGCTCGAGTGGATGGCGGGGGAGGGCGCCGAGCCGGTCAACGTGCACGCGGTGATCGTGTGCGAGAGCCCGCGCATCGGCCCGCACCGCGATGCCATGCAGGAGGCCCTCACGCGCGCGTTGGGCGCGCCGGTGTCGGTGCACGCCACCACCACCGACCAGATGGGCTTCACCGGCCGCGGCGAGGGGATCTCGTGCCAGGCCGTGGCGCTGGTCGAGATGGGCGGGTGACCGTGAGGCTCCACTCGACCCTGACCGGTCGGGATGAGCCCCTCGTGCCGGGTGACGATGGCATCGTCGGCATCTACGCGTGCGGGCCCACGGTGTACGCGCGCATCCACATCGGCAACGCCCGCCCCTTCGTGGTGTTCTCGGTGCTCAAGCGCTACCTCGAGCGCCGGGGCATGCGCGCGCGGCTGGTCATCAACATCACGGACGTCAACGACAAGATCTACGACGCCGCCCGGGCCGAGGGCATCCCGTCAACGGAGCTCGCTAGGCGCTGCACCCGGCAGTACGTCGAGGACACCGACCTGCTCGGCCTCGGACGCCCGGACGCCGAGCCGCTGGTCACCGGATGCATGGGGGAGATCGTGGCCCTCATCGCCGACCTGGTGGCGCGCGACCTCGCATACGCGGCGGGCGGCGACGTGTACTTCCGCGTGCGGGCGTTCCCGCGGTACGGCGAGCTGTCGGGGCGAAACCCCGACGACATGACCGATACCGACCCCGGTGACCTGAAGGAGGACCCCCTCGACTTCGCGCTCTGGAAGGGACTGAAGGATGGGGAGGATGCCTCATGGGACTCGCCCTGGGGCCCCGGGCGCCCGGGCTGGCACATCGAGTGCTCGGCCATGGCCGAGCGCGAGCTCGGCACCGGGTTCGCCGTGCACGGCGGGGGAATCGACCTGGTGTTCCCGCATCACGAGAACGAGATCGCCCAGAGCGAGGGGGCGCACGATGCGCCCTTCGCCCGCATATGGATGCACAACGAGATGCTCGAGCTCAGCGACAGCAAGATGAGCAAGAGCATCGGCAACATCGCGCTGCTCGCCGACGTGGTGGATCAGTGGGGCGCCGACACGGTGATCGCGTACTTCATGCAGAGCCACTACCGCTCGCGGCTGCCATTCTCGGATGAGCGCATGCAGGATGCCCAGGCGGCCTGCAGGCGCATCCGCAATGCCGTGCGCGCCCTCGACCGCGCGCTCGATGAGCCGGGCGAGGGCAACGACGCCGAGCTCGCGGCCGCCGTGGTGGATGCCCGCACGCGCTTCGTCGACGCCATGGACGACGACTTCGGCACCCCGGGCGCGATGGCCGCCATCTTCGACCTGGTGCGCGCCATCAACCAGGCGCTCGAGCGCGGTCGCCTGGCCGAGGGGCAGTTGCAGGAGGTGCGGCTCGAGCTCGCCGGCCTGCTCGATATGCTCGGGCTGGCGGGGCTGGCCGAGCCCGCGGGTGATTCCGGGGTGCCGGCCAGCGTGCTCGACCTGCTGCGCCGCCGCGAGGACGCCCGCGCGGCGCGGGACTTCGCCGAGGCCGATGCCCTGCGCGACGCCATCGCGGCGCAGGGCTTCGAGGTGCGCGACGGCCCCGACGGCGCCGAGGTCGTCCCGGCGTCATGAGCACGCGGCGCCCGGGCCGGCGCGCGCGCACGCCCGACGGCGAGGGCCCCGTGCTGGTGTACGGCCGCAACCCCGTGCGCGAGCTCATCCGCGCTGATCGCAGGCCCGTGAGCGAGGTATGGGCGCTGGAGCAGGCCGCCGGCGACCCTGTGCTGCAGGGCGTGAGCGTGCGGGTGAAGAGCCGCGACGCTTTGGCGCGCCTCGCGGGCACCGGCGACCACCAGGGCATGGTGGCCATCACCGAGGACTACCCCTACGCCGACCCTCAATCAGTGCTTGAGGGTTCTGGCCCCATCATGGTGCTCGACGAGGTGCAGGACCCCCGCAACCTCGGGGCGGTGGCCCGCGTGGCCGACGCCGCGGGCTTCGCGGGGCTGGTCATCCCCACGCGCGGGAGCCCGGGAATCACCGCGGTGGCCTGCAAGGCATCGGCCGGCGCGGTGGAGCACCTGCATATCGCCCGGGTGGGCTCGATCGTCGCATTCATCAACGATCTGGCGGGTTCCGGGCGCTGGGCGGCGGGGGCCGATGCCGATGCCGGCACCGACTACCGCGAGCTCGCATGGGACCCCTCCGCGGCCATCGTCCTGGGTGCCGAGGGCGCGGGGCTCCGCCCACGGGTGCGCGAGGTGTGCGGCCGCCTGGTGCGCATTCCCATGCGGGGGAGCGTGGGGTCCCTGAACCTGTCTACGGCCGCTGCGGTGCTGGCATTCCAGGCCGTGGCGGGGGACGGATTTGGCTCCAGAGGTTGACAGCGTCTGACGCGACCGGTATCAATCCCGCATCTCTTACCTTCAAGTGCACATTAAGGGTATGTCTCAGGTGAAGGTTGAGGGATCGGGCACCGCCCGCCGAAACGCCGAAATGGAGTGAGAATGGGAGCCGCCGCCCGCAGGCTGACCGACCTGGACCAGCAGGGCCATGTCGACATCGTCGACGAGGGCCTGGTGCGCCGAGCGCGCGCCGGGGACCAGCAGGCCATGGACCAGATCATCGCCCGCTACCGGGGCTTCGTGCGGCTCAAGGCCAGCGCGTACTTCCTGGCCGGCGGAGACTCCGAGGACCTCATCCAGGAGGGCCTGATCGGCCTTTTCAAGGCCGTGCGCGACTACCGGCCCGAGCGCGAGGCATCGTTCCGCTCGTTCGCCGAACTGTGCGTCACACGCCAGATCATCACGGCCATCAAGACCGCCGCGCGCAACAAGCACACCCCCCTCAACACCTACGTGTCGTTCAGTAACACGCGCGCCGGCAGCGAGCAGGAGACCACGCTCGCGGACGTCCTCCCCGACGACCCGGTCACCGACCCCATCAAC
This sequence comes from Actinomycetota bacterium, assembly GCA_016870155.1. Taxonomy (GTDB): domain Bacteria; phylum Actinomycetota; class Thermoleophilia; order Miltoncostaeales; family Miltoncostaeaceae; genus SYFI01. The sequence goes on from VGCE01000003.1 coordinate 166,004, forward strand.
CAGGCCATCTCCACCGAGGAGCTCCAGAGCCTGGTCGAGTGCCTCGGCAAGGTGCTGAGCCCGCTCGAGAGCCAGGTGCTCGCGATGTACCTCGAGGGGCGCTCGTACGAGGAGGTGGCCGAGAAGCTCGAGTGCAACCCGAAGAGCGTCGACAACGCACTCCAGCGCGTCAAGCGCAAGGTCGAGGTGCACCTCAAGGATCGCGAAGTACTCGACCTCGGCTAGAGGCTTATGCATACCCTCAAGTAGAGAGTGAGTCTTTGACGTGATGCCGCCATTTCAGGCGGCATCACGTGTTTCTGGCTACGTTTGCGGACGTCCGAGGGCCACAGAGGTCCTGATCAACCCGGGGGACCCCATGAGCGCACCCATCCTGGTCGGCTACGACCGCAGCGATTCGTCCAAGCGCGCGCTGCAGCGCGCCATCGAGCGCTGCAGCGAGAAGCACGCCCCGCTGCTCGTGGTGGCCATCCACGAGGCCATCCTCGACCCCACGGGCCCGCGCGCCTTCGGCACGATGGGCGACGGCAGCCCCATGCAGGGCCCGTTCCCCGAGATGCCGGACGTGCACGAGGCCCTGCAGGAGGCCCGCGACCTGGTGGAGGACGGCGCGGTGGCCAAGGCCGAGTACGCCTGGGCCATCGGCGAGCCGGCCGCGCTCATCGTGGAGACAGCCCAGGACTACAAGGCGCAGCTCGTGGTGGTGGGCCACACCCACCATGGGTTCCTCGGCAAGATGTTCGGCGCGGATATCTCGGAAGAGGTCGAGAAGCACGCCGGTTGCCCCGTCGAGGTGGTCGACTAGAACCCCTCGTGCGTGCCCCGGCGCGCACCCGCCGGAGTAGCTCAGATGGTCAGAGCACCTGTCTTGTAAACAGGGGGTCGCCGGTTCGAATCCGGCCTCCGGCTTGCCCCCGGCCCCGGCCACGGGCGCAGGCCCGTCAGCGGGCGTGATGCCACCGAGAAGCACAGGGGCGGGCGGTGGCGCGGCGAGCGGGGGTGGTCCCGGTGTACCGTCACGCCAAATCAGACCGGGAGTGGTGTGCAATGGCAGCAGAACGCAGTGCGACGGTGAGGTGGAACGGCGACCTCCTGAGTGGCGACGGCAGCATCCTCGAGGTAACGAGCGGCACGATTTCGTCGCTGGGGGTCTCGTGGCCATCCCGCACGGAGGAGCCCGGGGGCAACACCAGCCCCGAGGAGCTCATCGCGGCCGCGCACGCCTCGTGCTACTGCATGGCGCTCTCGAGCGGGCTCGCGAAGCAGGGGACGCCGCCGGAGCGCCTGGACGTCTCGGCCACGGTCACATTCGTGCCCGGCCAGGGCATCACCTCATCCGCGCTCACGGTGTCCGGGACGGTGCCCGGCATTGACGCCGACGCCTTCCGCGAGGCCGCCGAGGCTGCCAAGGACGGCTGTCCGGTGTCCGGCGCGCTCAAGGGCAACGTCGAGCTGTCGGTCGACGCATCCCTTGCCTGATCGGAGCTAGTGCCGTGGTTCCCGCGGGGGCGGGGGTGCAGGTGGGCGCCGCGTCCGCCGGAACACCCTCGCCCGCCCGCGCGGTGACCGCTCGTTAGAACTACCGCATGGACCGCCCCGACCTCGAGGAGCGGCGTGCCGAGCAGCGCGCCCGCAGGCGCCGGCGGCGCACCGGCGCCCTTGCGGCCGTGGCGGTGGTGGCCGTGGCCGGGGTGGCCACGTCGGGAGTGGTGATGTCGGGCGGGGGCTCGGGCGGCGATGATCCCCCCGCTGCCTCGACGGCGACGTCGACCACCCCGGCATACCGCCAGCCCACCACGGCGTCGCCCGCGCCGGAGCCCCCGCCGGTCGACACCACGGCCGAGGCCCGGGCCGAGTCGCCCCAGCGCATCCGCCCGCCTGCTCCGGGCCCCGCCACGGTGATCACCGAGGGGCCCGCCAGCGCCGGGCGCAAGGTGGCGCTCACGATCGACGACGGCACGTGCGCGAGTTGCGTGGATCGCATCCTCGACGCGGTCGAGAAGACGGGCGGCAAGGTGACCCTGTTCCCGAACGGCGTGTATCGCAGCAGCTGGGAGCCGCAGGCGGCGCGCATCCGCAAGCTGGTGGATGCGGGCCAGGTGACGCTCGGCAACCACACCTACAGCCACCAGGTGTCCACGCAGATCGGCCCCACGGCGTTCGCCGCCGACCTGCAGCGCAACGAGGACTGGATCCAGAAGACCTTCAAGGTGACCGGGCGCCCGTGGTTCCGGCCGCCGTATGGCGACCACAACGCCTCCATCGACGCCGCGGCCGGCCAGCGCGGATACCGCAAGGTGATCATGTGGTCGGGCACGGTGGCCGACTCCCAGCCGCGCAGCGAGGGGTACATCCTCGATGCAATCGACTACTGGGCGCGCCCGGGTTCCATCATCCTCATGCACGCCAACTATCCGGCCACCGCGAAGGCCCTGCCGAAGATCTTCCGGGCGCTCGAGAAGAAGCGCCTGCAGCCCGTGACCCTTGCCGAGCTGCTGGACGGGTCGGCACGGGCCCCGCAGCCGTGATGCGCCGGGCCCACCGGATGGCCCTCGGCATCGTCGTGCCCGCGATCGCGGTCGTGGCCGCGCGACCCGCCTCCACCCTGGCCGCTCCGCCACCGGATGCACCTGCGCCCAGTTCCAGTCGCATCGGCGCGGCACTGCCCACGGTGGCCGACTTCCCGGGCTCGGGGCTGAAGCTGCGCACCGCGCAGGCGCTGGCGCCGAGCGCACGCCGTGCGCCCTACCCGTGCACCGACTACCGGGCCCGCGCCATGCGCGGCACGGACCGTTGGGCGGAGTGGAAGGCCCGCGGTGGCGGCCGCAGCGTGCGGGTGATCACCTTCGCGTACCCCGCCAGCAATGCCGGCGCCACCTGGCGCTCTCTCCGCTCGGCAATTGACGCCTGCCCGCGCATTGGCGCGATGCGCCAGGACGATGGCTCGCGCGGCACGGCCACCCTGAGCATCCGGTCGTCGTCGCGCGATGCCATCGGGATGGAGATCGTCACGCGGTCGGCATCGGGCTCATCCCCATGGGGCAAGGACCGCGTCATCGTGTACCGGCGCGTGGGCAGCGCCATCCAGAAGGTGCAGGTGTCGAGAGGCATCCTCACCCCTGGCGACCGTGCGCTGTTGCAGCGCGTGGCGCGGGTCAGCCGCGCCAGGTAGCTGGCGATGGCCGAAGGGCCCCCTGCCCGGCGCGACGTGGATGCCGCGGGCGCCGATGCCGATGCCCTGGTGGCCCGCATGCTGCCGCGCGTGCCCGCGGGCGCGAGGCTCAACGTGGCGATCGGCGACTCCATGGCGTCAGGCGTGGCCGGGCGCTGGCGCGGCAACGTGCTGTGGCACGCCAACTGGGCGCGCTGCGATGCGTTCGGGAAGCAGGCCTATTGGGACAACCCCCGCGGGGGAGTCGGTGCCGGGCTGCCACCGGGCGAGGGGGGGCATCAACGTGCCGGGCACCTACGCGATCAACCTCGCGTGCTCCGGTGCGCTCACCACCAGCATGTGGTCCACCCGGCTGCTCGACTACGGGCAGTACAAGCCGGGCGTGGACGACGGCGCGGTGGACCCGTCCGCGGGCAGGCGGGCGCCGGGGCAGTTGACCCTGCTGGCCCGCGTGGCGCGCCAGGCGTTGGTTGGCACCATCGTGATGTCGATCGGCGGCAACGACATGGGGTTCGGCGAGGTGATGGTGGCGTGCATCAGCGCGTTCATGTGGCCATGGCCGTTCGATGCCCGGTGCGAGGACGACCCCGAGGTGCGCCGCAGGCTGTCCGACGAGTCGCTGGCGCAGGTGGAGGGCAAAGTGGAGGTCGCGATCGTGCGCGCGGTCATGTCGGCGGCCGGCCACGCGAACGGCTCGTGGCAGATGATCGTGCAGGGCCTCCCGCGCCTCATCGCCGAGGACTCCCGCTTCGCGGAGAGCGCCGCGGGTCGGTCCACGCGGGCGGCTGCCCGGTGCACTCCGCGGACGTGGCCTGGCTGAACGATCGCCTGCCGATGACGGCCACCATGCGTGCTGCCGCCCGCAGGGCGTCAGCAGCCACCGGCCAGCCGGTGCAGGTGATGGACCCGAGCGGCGTGTTCGCGGGGCGCGAGCTCCGCGCCCGCGGTGCCGCGCACGTGGACCAGGTGCCGCCCTTCGGCACCACCGAAGGCTTCCATCCCAACCAGATCGGCCAACAGGCGCTTCAGGGGTGCATCCGCCACGCCACCGTGGGGGGCACGGCGAGGTCGGGACGCTGCGAGGCCCCGCTCTACCGGGCGCAGGTCTATGCCAGCGGTCTGCCGTCGGTGCGCTTCACCCCCGGGTAACCGCTGCCGCCCTGCCCCCGGGGCGCATGGCCATGAGCCGCCACGGGCACGCGGCGAACTTCTCTCATGCTGCCCGCGCCTTTAGCCCGTCACGGCGCAGGGCCGCACTCCGAGCTTTGGCAGCACCACGGTCTGCGTGGACGTCCTGGCCGTCCCGCCGGTGGGCCTGAACGTGGTGGCTACCCGCAGCGTCACGGCACCCGCGCGACGGGCCGCGCGGGTGGCGGCGTTCAGCGTGCAGCTGATCGTGACCATGCCGGCCTTCGCAGCCGTGCGGGCGCCGGTGCAGGCCGTTACCCGCCCCACGGCATGGGCCATGCTGCTGCGCGTGGGCCGGGTGCCGCGCCGGGCCAGGCGTCCGGGCCCGGGCACCGTGACCCGCGGCTCGGGGAATGATCCCCACCGACCATGACGTGACACGCTCCGGCCGTCTGGGTTGACCGCCGCTGCTGGGTGCCCGCGTTACCGGTTATCGCGGGTCAAAAACGGCCCACACGAACACCACCACCGGGGCCATCACGACGGCGGCCACCACGCCGACCAGGGCGGCGGTGATGGTCGGCACCCCCACGCTCGCCCGGATGAACCCGGCGGCCGCGCCAAACACGGCGCAAAGTCCGGCCTTGACGATCCAGCGAGCCATGCGGGAAATGTACCCGAGGCCTTGCCCGCTGGTTTAGGGCCGGCGAGCGAAAGAGCCGGTGGCCGCGGCCAGCAAAGGCAAATGTTGCACCGCACCTCGCGCGGACCCTCGTTCACGTACGACTACACCGGGCGGTTGTTCCAGGTGAGTTGCAGGCGGCCGTTGTCCGGGTTCCCCACCGTGCCGAACACCCCGGTGTACCCGGGGATGCGCCTCGGCGCCGTTACCCCCTTGGGGACCGTGAAGAGGCTGTGAGGATCGCACGGGGTCAGTCGCGCGCTGCGCTGCGGGGCGCCGCATAGGGCGCCCGGGTGGCCGTGGCCACCACGTCCGACAGCGCCGCCCCCGCCGCCTCGGCCGAGGTGGATCCCGGCGCCGCCGCGTCACTGGCGATCACCACCCTGCAGGGGGCGTGGCGCAGCACGTAGATGACGGTGCGCCCGAAGATGCCCTCACCCAACCGGCGCTTGCGGGCGACGCCCATCATGATGACCTCGGCGTTCGTGCGACGCGCCTCCTCCACGATCGCCCGGCCCGCCTGGCGGCCGTTGACCACGGTGGTGTCCACCGTGGCGCCGTATTCCTCGGCGATCTGCCGGGCATGCGCCAGCAGCTGCTCGGCGCCCCGCTGCTCACGGGGCATCTCGGCATCGAGCGGCAGCTCCACCGGCACCTCCACCACCGTGATGGCGTGGATCGTCACCCCGCGATCGGCCGCCAGCTTGCCGGCCGTGGCCATCATCTCCTCCGACGACTCGGTGGCCACCACCGGCACGAGGATGTTGGTGTAGGCCACATCCACCTCGAGCGCGAGCTCCTGGCGCTGCATCGTGGTGGTCTGGGTCCACGGAACGCCGATGCGCTTCCTGTAGGCGATGTACATGAGGAACCCGAAGGCCATCCATGCGATGCCCACCCAGCGGGCGTCGGGGCGCAGGATGAGCACGGCCACCAGTGCGCCGCCGGTGCCCAGTACCCCGAACACCGCGAACAGGGGGATGCTGCGGCCGCGGAACGACACGTTCGGGCGGCCCCGGTAGGGCCGTCGCATCTCGGGGCGCTTCCAGCGCATCCAGATGATGGCCAGGTGCGCGATGCTAAACGACAGCATCGCGCCGAATGCGTAGAGGTTCGACAGGAAGATGGCCTGCCCGGGGATCATGACCAGCGCGGCGACGGCGCAGAAGATCACGATGGCCACCGTGGGCGTGTTGAACCGCGGATGCAGACGTCGTATGCCGGAGGGCAACTGCCGGTGGTAGCCCATGGCGTACGTGAGCCGCGACACGCCGATGACACCGGCATTAGTGGCGATCACCAGGATCGTGGCGGCGAGGACTCCCACGAAGCCCTCAGCCAGCGCCTGCCACACCCCCGTGAGCCCGAGCTGGCTGACGATGCCGAGGATCGGGTCGCCGGCGTAGGTGGTGCCGAGCTCGGTGGCGTAGCTGCCGTCGGGCTGCTGGGTGACGGGCAGCGCGGAGAGCGCCACGATGGGGATGAGGGCGTACATCACGAGCACCGTGATGACCGTGGCGCGGATGGAGGCCGGGATGGTGCGCTCCGGCACCTGGGCCTCCTCGGCCATGTTCGAGATGGTCTCGATGCCCGTGTAGGCGATCATCGCGAGGGTTACGCCGATTATCACGTTGGTCCACGTGGGCGCCACGCCCCACACGATGTTGTCCCACACCTGCGTGGGGGAGAACACCACGAAGAGCCCCACGATCACCAGCAGCACCTGCGTGCCCAGGTCGAGCAGGGCGAGGCCGATGTTGAGCTTGGCGGCCTCCTTGATGCCCACGATGTTCAGCAGCGCGATGAGCGCCACCACGCCGATGCCGACGATGATGTCCCAGGGGTTGCTGCGAAGCGGCTCCCAGAACACGCCGAGGTAGTGGGGCACGAAGAACGCCGAGATGGCGATCGTGATGATGTAGTTGAGCATCTGGCCCCAGGCCGCCCCGAAGGCCGCGCCCTCGTTGAACGCCTGGCGCGCGAACGACGATGAGCCCCCGGCCTCCGGGAACATCGCGGTGCCCTCGGTGTAGGTGACGGCCGTCGCCGCGAAGATAAGGCCGGCGAACAGGAACACCAGCGGCGTGAGCCCCAGGGCGTAGACGGCCACGAGGCCCAGCGCGTAGTAGATGGATGAGCCGACGTTGCCGTATGCCGTGGCCCAGAGCCCGGGCACCCCGACCACCCGCTCCATCCGCTCGCGCCTGCGGCGCCGGATGGCCATCTTCTATTCCTGTCTCATTCAACCCATCAGCGTACTCCGGTGCGGGTAGCATCGCGATGCGGGCTCCCGCCGGGGGCCGCGGACACGGGGAGCACTGAGCACGTGGCACTGATCGAGGGCGTCGACGTCGTCTTCTATGGCATCTGCAACATGGACCGGGCCATCGCGTTCTACGAGGGTGTGCTGGGCCTCGAGCTGAGCCACCGGGCCGGCAACGACTGGGCGCAGTTCTCCGTGGGTGGCACCGAGCTCGGGCTGTTCGGCGAGCTCGCCACATCGCCGCACCAGGGCGGTGCCACCGTGACCTTCCGGGTGCCCGACATCCGCGCGCTCGAGGCCGCCCTCGACGCCGCAGGCGCCAAGAGGGACCCGGTCGAGGACATGGGCGGCGCTCCCTCGATGGAGTTCCTCGATCCCGACGGCAACAAGATGGTGGCGGTGGAGCTGCAGCAGGCGTAGGGCGCCTGCGGGGCCGGGCTAGCCCTCGCTCGCCGCCCGCCGGGCGGCAACCGCCCCGGCGAACGCCGCCGGGTCGCGCACCATCACCAGCACCCGCGAGGTGCTCCACTCCATCGGGCAGCGCACCGTGATGGGTTCGTCGGTTTCGAGCACCACCCCCTCGCCGGCGGACGGCGCGAACACCACCATGCCCCTCGTGATGCGCACGCCGAGGCCGGCCCACCACGGCCACCTGAGCCGGAGCACGCGAACCACGCGCGCGATCGGCACCTCTGCATGGCCGACCCACCCGATGCGCACGTTCACCGACTCATCGGTCACGTCGGCCTCGTACGGTCCACCGGAGGACGTCCACAGCCTCGACCAGCGCGAACTCTTGAGCGGGAAGATCATGGGATGGTGATCGTACGTGCCGTCGTGCCGAGGCCGAGGGCCGACGACACCAGCACGCGCACCTGGTAGCGCCCCGGAGCCGTGCGGGACGGGATGCGCACGCGCACAGCGCGCCGCCCGGCCGCGGCAGGGCCCGACTTCGACGCCACCAGGCGGAACGCCGCGACGCGGGCGGGGCCCTGCACGCGCTTGCGCAGCTCCACCCGCCAGGACGCCGTCGCGGGCAGCGTGAAGCCCACGCGCGCCCAAGGCCGGGTCACGCTCACGCGCAGCCCGCGTGGGCGCGGGGCGGACTGCGCGCGTCCACGCGACGCACCCGGTCGCGTGACCGACGTGGTGGCCGACGCGCTGGCACCGAGGCCGTTGGTGGCCTGCACGGTCACCGACTCGGTGCCGATCGGTGCGGTGTAGGTGACCCTGTAGGTGCCGTCATCGGCGATGCGGGCCGCGCGGCGCCCCACCATCACCGACGTCACGCCGCTGCTATCGCTGGCGCGCCCCGACACCGTGAGGCGTCGTCCGGCGAGGGCAGCCGACGCGGTGACCACCGGGGCCCCGGCATCGGCGGCGCCCATGTCCGTGGTCCAGGCAACGGTGAGCCCGCCGGGTGCCTCGGCGGTGGTGAACGACGCCATGCCGCCGCTGCCGCTGATGGCGGCGCGGGTGCTGGGCTGCGACGGCGCGGCCCCCGAGGCCGTGCGCGAGGCCCGGTAGAGGGCGTTGGTGGCCAGCGTGCGCACGTAGACATCGTCGGCGACGTTCGTGTCGTCGGCGTCCCCGCCCGTGGTGGCGCCCGCGAATGCAACGCGGGCGCCGTTCGTGCTGATGGCCGGCGCGTTCATGATGGTCTCGCCGGAGACCCGACGGGTGGTGCCCGCCTCGAGGTCGCGCACGTAGGCGTCGCGGTCGGCCCCGGTATCCGTGGCCACGAGCGCAGCAGCCGATGAGAAGGCGACGAGGGAGCCGTCGCCCGAAATGGACGGCAGCGAGGAGTCACCGTTGTCCGTGCCTCCGCCCGGCAGGCTGGCCACCACGATGGTGCGTGACTGCGGGCGCGCCACGTAGACGTCCGCGAAGCCATCTGCGTCGCCCTGGGCCAGCACCGATGCCGCAGCCGGGCCCTCGAAGGCGATCGAGCGCCCGTCGGCGCTGATGGACGGCCGGCCCACCGCCTGTGGCGACTGCACCCCGCCCGAGGTTCGGCTCACCAGCGCGAGCGTGCCCCCCGCGCGCACGTCGGCCACGTAGACGTCGGCCACCCCGTTGGTGTCGGCGGCAAGCAGCGCCCCGGTGCCCGACGTGAATGCCACCTTCGATCCGTCTGCCGATATCGACGGCTGCCCGGTGACCCCGCCGGGCGCGGCGTCGCCACGGGAATCACGCGACAGCAGCAGCACGCGACCGGTCTGGGTGTCCTTGCGGAACACGTCGATGGCGCCGTTCAGGTCGCCCGCCACGAGGTTGGATGCCGCGGTGGCGAAAACCACATACCGGCCGTCCAGCGATATGCCGTAGGCGCGGGCGGGGTCGGGGTCGTCCACCGCGGCCGAGGCGGGCTGGCCGGACGCGCTCGTGGAGACCATCGCGGTGCGATTCGTGGTGCGGTCGTGCATGAAGAGCTGCCGCACGCCCCCCGTCGACGTGCCGGACAGGGCCGCCGTGGACGTGATGAGCGCGTATCGGCCATCGGACGAGAACGCCGCGCCCTGCACCGATGCGGCCGCAGGGGAGCCGTTTGGCAGCAACCCCAGGCGCGCGACATCGCCCGTAGCCGCCATGGCGGCGAGCGGCGCGAGGGCGAGGGCCCCGGCGGCGGCGATCACTGCGGCGCGCGGCATGGGATGAGGCTAGCCACGCGCGCGGCGTCGGCCGCGGGGCAGGTCGGCGCGCGACATCCCCGGCCGACGACGCCGGGCGAGCGGCTTAGATGCCCTCCGTGCGTCCCGCCCGGACACTCCTCGCCGCGCTCTCCATCGCCCTCGCCACGGCCTCCGCAGCCGCAGCGTTGCCGGTGGTGGCCATCGATCCCGGCCATGGCGGGGCCGATTCCGGTGCCGTGGGAGTCCTTCCGCCTGGCGCGGTCACCGGCCTCGAGCCCCGGTTCGATGCCCAGCTGCAGCCGGTGCTCTTCGAGAAGGACGTGAACCTCGACGTCGCGAACCGGCTCAATGCCTGGCTGATGGCCCGCGGATTCCCCACGCTCATGACGCGCAACACCGACAACGCGGGTGGTGATGTGCCCTACACCGACGTCGGCACCGACCTGCGGGCGCGCACCGACCTGGCGAATGCCCGCCCGGCGGAGATCTTCGTCTCGATCCACCAGAACAGCGCGAAGACGACCGCCAGTGGCACCGAGACCTATGTGAAGATCGGCGCGCCCGCGCCGACGCAGGCGCTGGCCGCGGCGATCCAGCGTTCGCTCGTGGCGTGCCTGGCACTGACCGATCGCGGCGTGCGCGAGCGGTCGTTCTTCGTCGTGCGCGAGACCACCATGCCGGCGGTGCTCGTGGAGGGCGGGTTCCTGTCGAGCGCCGTCGACGTTGCGCTGCTCGCGCAGCCGGACTTCCGCCAGAAGATGGCCGAGGCCATCGGCGGGGCAGTGTGGTCGTACGCGGGCCTGGGCGATCCCGGTCCCATCTGCTCGGGTGCCGTCGCCGCAACCCCGCCACCCGTGCCGAAGACCATCACGCTCGCGCGCGCCGGACGCGCGCTCACCCAGCGGGCGGGGATCAACCCGCGCAGGGGCGACCTGTGGATCGCCACCGTGCGCGATTCCGCGGGCAACCCGATGTCGAGCATTCCCGTGCGCGCGCGGTTGCCCAACGGCAAGGGTGTGGCGGCTACGAGCCGTCCGGATGGCAAGACGCTGCTCGCGGTGCCGAGGCGCGGGGGCAGGTTGGCCGTGGCCGTCGCGATGCCCGGCATCGCGGTGTCCGCCACCGCGCAGGTTCCCGCGCGGGTCCGCTAGGCGGCGGGCTCGTCCAGGGCCTGCCAGGTCTCGTTGAGCGCCGGCAGGACATCGTCAGGCAGGCGGTCGATGAAGAGGCGATGCACCCCGCGGTGATGGGTGGGCTGGGCCTCGCGGAACCGCTTGCGTCCGACGGGGGTGAGGCAGGCAAGCGAGCTGCGGCGGTCGCTCGGGCATTGCGCGCGCTGCACCAGGCCCATGGCAACCAGTCTGTCGATCAGGCGCGACAGTCCGGATAGCGACAGCAGGGCGCCGTCCGCGAGGTCGCTCATGCGGGCGGTACCGCCGTCGGAGTTCGAAAGCAGCAGCAGCACCTCGTATTGGGTGAGTGACAACCCGTGCTCGGCCTGCATCTCCACGTCCAGCTCGCGGACGAGTGCGGAGTGGGCGCGGAGGAACCCGTGCCACGCATCCATCTGCTGGTCCTCGAGGGCAACCCGACCGGGATGGCGCTGCGTGGACATGGGCGAAGGGTAAGCACGCGCGCCCCCGGGGTGGTGGGAGTACGGGCGTCCGCGCGCGGGGCCCGTGGCGTCGGAGGGCGTTCGTAGGATCCACGGCGATGGGAGACCCCGAGCCGCCGACCGACACGTCGATGATCCCATCCAGGGTTCCCACTCCCGGGTCGGAGGGAGCGCACACGGCAGGTGATCGCGTGCGCGACCTCATCTCCCGGCTCGGCCGCCCGGTGTCGGCTGCCGAGGTCGCGGTGGAGGCCCTGGGGATCGGCGGCTGCCCCGAGTCGGTGGCGCGCCGCCTCGCCGGGGACATCGTGGCGGGTGACTCGCGGCTCGCCTTCGAGGGGGACCTCGTCACCGACGCCGGCGGCCACCGGGACGCCACGGTGCTCGGCGCCACCAGCTTCTGCATCGTCGACCTCGAGACCACAGGGGGGGCACCGGGGTCGTCGGCGATCACCGAGATCGGCGCGGTGCGGGTGGAGGGCCTCCGCGTCACCGAGCGGTTCTCCACGCTGGTCGATCCGGAGTGCCCGATCCCGCCGCACATCACGGGCATCACCGGCATCGACGACTCCATGGTGCGGGGGCAGCCAGTGATCGACGTCGCGCTCTCGGCGTTCATCGCCTTCGCGCGGGACGACGTGCTGGTGGCGCACAACGCGCCGTTCGACCTCAGGTTCCTCAACTACGAGCGCCTGCGGCTGCGCAATGGCTACTTTACGCAGCCGTGGCTTGACACCCTGGTGCTCGCCCGACGTCTTCTGAACGGCGCCGTGCCACGACATGATCTCTCCACCCTCGCCACCTGGGCCGGGTCGCCGGTGCGCCCCGCACACCGCGCGCTGGCCGACGCCGAGGCCACCGCCAGCGTGCTGCTCGCGCTCATCGCGCTCATGGGCGCGGGCGCCGAGACCACACTCGACCACGCCATGTCCATCGGGCAGCCCGCCGCGCGAAAGGGCCCGAGCGGCCCGGGGGAGTCCGCCGCGGCGGCGTAGCGGCGCGAGGCGGGTGCGGTTCGCGGTCGCGGCGCCCCCCGCGCATGGGACACTCGCCGCGTGGCTCCCGATCCCTCGGCGCAGGCGGTGGGGAAGCTCGTCCGGTGGTTCCGCGACGAGGGCCCCGACCTGCCGTGGCGTCGCACCCGGGATCGCTGGGCCATCCTGGTGTCGGAGGTCATGTTGCAGGCCACGCCGGTGTCGCGGGTGCTGCCGTACTACGAGGCCTGGATGAGTCGCTGGCCCCGTGCCACCGACCTCGCAGGGGCTCCGGTGGGCGACGTCATCGCGGCGTGGCAGGGCCTCGGCTACCCGCGCCGCGCGCGCAACCTGCACGCCGCCGCGTCTGTGGTGGCCCGCGATGGCTGGCCCGCGCCGGAGCACTACGAGGACCTCCCGGGGGTGGGCGCGTACACCGCCGATGCGCTCCGCTGCTTCGCCGATGAGATTCCGGTACTGCCCGAGGACGTCAACGTGAAGCGCGTGCTGGCCCGGCGGTTTCCCACCGGCTGGCCGGGCGCTGCGCGCGGGCGGGCCTGGGATGCCGGGCAGGCCATGATGGACCTCGGGCGCGACTACTGCAGGGCGCGGGCGCCCCGGTGCGACGATGGCTGCCCGCTGCGCACGGGCTGCCCGGCCGCCGATGCCGGCGTAGTGCATGATGTGACCCCGCGCGGCAGGCGCCAGGCGCGCTACGAGGGGTCGATGCGCCAGCGTCGGGGGCTCCTGCTCCGCGCGCTGGCGGAGGACGGCAGGGCCGCCGTGGACGCCGACCCCGAGGCCGCCGAGAGCCTGGTGGCCGAGGGCCTGGCCGATCGCCGGGGTGCCGTGCTGGTGCCGGCCGGGAGCGCCACATGATGGGTCGCCACGACGAGCCCGTGATCGTCGTGGCCGCGGTGATCCGCGTGGGCCCGTGGGTGCTCATCACCCAGCGCCCCGAGGGCGCCGGGCATGCCGGGCGCTGGGAGTTCCCCGGCGGCAAGCGCGAACCCGGCGAGCGCGACGTGCAGGCGCTCAGGCGCGAGCTGCGGGAGGAGCTCGGAATCGAGGTGGGCGTCACCCGCATGATCTGGCGCGAGGATGCCGGGCCGCTGCGCCTGCGCTTTTACGAGTGCGAGTACCTGCCCGTGCAGCGCCCGCGGCCGTTGGTGAGCCCGCAGTTCCGTTGGGTGCGGCCTGAGGACCTGCCCTCGTATGACTTCCCGCCCGCTGACGATCGTCTGGTGAGGGCCCTGGCAACCGACCGCATCGGTCGGCGCACGCGACGGGCTCGGCGGCGACGTCGCTCCCGGCGGGTACCATCCCGTTCGTAATCGGGGGAGGTCCAGATGGCGAAGGCCAAAAAGGAGCGCCGGAGCAGCTTCCGGACAATGCAGGGTGGTGACGATGTCCTCTCGCGCCTCGACGCCCTCGCGGCGATCGAGGAGGCCGAGGAGAAGGCGCGCGCCGAGGCCGTTCCCGACAACGGGGACGACCCGGGCGAGGAGCCCCGCGAGGGCTAGTCGTCCTCGGCTGGGCCCGTGCCCGGCCGATCCCGGCGTGGTTCGGGGGAGCCGGGTCTAACCTGAACTTCGTGAGCATTCTCGATGCCGCCGGGCGCCCCGTCGCGCCCCTGCCCCTTCCGCGCCGCCTCTGGGCAGCCGTGATGGTGGTGCTGGAGCGCCCCCGCTTCTTCGTCCCGTTCCTCGTGGTACTGACGTCCATGGGCCTGTGGCTCGACTCCCTCGGCGGGATCGGCTGGCAGATCGCCCTGTCGGTGGTGGCCTGGACGGTGCTCATCGCAGCGTGCGTGCCGCTCAGCCCCCTCGACCGCTCGCGCGTCCTCGTGGTGGTCGTGGTGGCAACCACGGCAGAGCTCATCTTCTCGATGCTGTTGGGCGTGTACGACTACCGCCTCGGCAACCTGCCCCTGTTCGTGCCGGCGGGCCACGGGCTGGTCTACCTCGCGGGCTATCGCTTCTCGCAGACGCGGATCGCGAGGGTGCACCCGCGCATCATCGTGGGAATCGCCATCGCCGGAGCGCTGGGCTGGGGCATCCTGGGCCTCACCGACTGGCTCGGTCGCGTGGATGTCGCCGGCGCCATCGCGGTGGCCGTGCTCGCGGTGTTCCTCATCATCGGCCGCGCGCCGGTGCTCTACGCCGGGGTGTTCTTCTTCGTGGCCTTCCTCGAGATCTGGGGCACGTGGGTGGGCACCTGGGTGTGGCATGAGTACGTGCCGGGCCTCGGAATCACCAACGGCAACCCGCCGAGCGGAGCCGCCGCCGGGTACGTGCTGTTCGACATCTGCGCCCTGGCCTTTGCGCCGGCCGTGCTGGCGGCGTGGCGCGTGGGCGCCCAGCGCCTGCGCCGGGGTTCCAGCGGGGCCTGATGGGCACGGACGGGCCGACCGGCTGCCGCCCGGCGGCGCACCCCCTTTTCTCGGGCGACGTGGACATCCCGCCCGCCCGGGACGCCCTGCCCGACGGGCAGTAGGGTGGCGCCCGTGCGCGTCGGAGTCATCGGGGCCGGCCTCATGGGCGCCGGCATGATCCGCAACCTGGCGGCGGGCGGCTGCGAGGTGACGGTGTATGCGCGCACCCCGTCGAAGGCCGAGGGCCTGCCCGCCCGCCCGGTGGGGGGGGTGGTGGAGGCCGTGGACGGGGCCGACGTCGCCCTGCTCTCGGTGACCGACTCCGCCCACGTGCTCGAGGTGGTCGGGCTCATCACCCGGGCCGATGCACCGCCGGCGATCATCATCGACACCTCCACGCACTCCCCGGTGGCCGCCCGCGATGCCGCGGCGATGGCTGCGTCCGCGGGCGCGGAGTACCTCGACTGCCCGGTGAGCGGCGGCCCGCCCGGCGCGGCGGCCGGCACCCTGGCGGTGATGTGCGGGGGCAGCAGAGCGGCGCTGGCCGCGGCGACGCCGGTGCTCGACCTCATCGGCGACCCGGCCAAGCGCGTGCACTGCGGCCCGGTGGGGTCGGGCCTCGTTGCGAAGCTCGTGAACAACCTGCTGGTGGCCGTGATCGCCGCCGGCACCGCCGAGGCGTTCGGCATCGGCCAGCGGGCCGGGGTCGACCCCGAGGTGCTCGCCCGCGTGGTGATGGCCTCGTCGGGCGACTCCTGGCAGCTGCGCAATCTCTTTCCCCGCGTGCTGGCGGGCAACCACGCGCCCGGGTTCCGCACGCGCGACCTGCGCAAGGACCTGGGCCACGCCCGCGAGCTCGCCGGTGCGCCGCTGGCCATCGGCGACCCGGTGGCCCGGCTGTTCGAGGGGGTGGACGGCGCGCTCGACTACGGCGCGGTGGCGCGCCTGCTGATGGACCTTCCCGAGCCAGACCCGCCCGAGGAGGCGCGATGATCACCCTGTTCCAGATCACCGGTTCGTCGTCGTTCGCGGCGCGCGCGGCGCTGGAGTGCGCCGGTGCCGAGTACGAGGTGGTGGACGTGCACCCGCGCAGGCGCGACGAGGCCCCAGGATTCGCCGAGACCAATCCGCTGCAGCGCGTGCCCGCGCTGCGCGAGGGCGACGTGCGCCTGGCCGAGACGGGGGCGATCCTGCTGTGGATCGGCGACCGCTTCCCCGAGGCGCGCCTGGCGCCGCCCATCGGCGCCAATGCGCGCGCCGACCACTACCGCTGGGTCACCTGGTGTGCCAACACGCTGCACGTGGGCTGGTGGCCGGTGATGGCGAGCTTCTACTTCGCCGAGGACGAGGCCGCGCGCGCGGCGGTAGAGGCCCGCGGCCGCGACAACATCCTGCGCGCCGGCAAGCACCTGGAGTCGTGGCTCGAGCACCACGAGTGGCTGGCGGGGGAGCACCCCGGGGTTTCAGACATCTACGCGTACATGCTGGTGGGCTGGGCGAACTACTACGACGACCTCACCCTAGGCGGCCCGGCGGTGGCGGCCCACCACGCCCGCGTCGGGGCGCTGCCGGGTGTCGTGCGGGCCCGCGAACTCGACGACCTCAACGCGCGCCTGATCCGCGTCCATCCGGAGCTGCGGGGCGGCAAGCCCCTCGACTGATCGAAGCACCCCGGCCTTGGCCGGGGTCCTGGCACGGCCCAGAGGGGCCTCTGTTACTCGTCATGTCGGGTGCCGTCGGGGTCGGCGCGGAACGAGCTGGGAAGCAGCCGGGCGAGCCAACGGGGCAGGGGACCGCGCAACGGCTCGGGCCGGAACTGCCTGTCGAGCATCCAGAGCCCCGAGGCGGTGATCGCCGCGCCACCTATGGCCACGACGGCGGTGAGCGCCCCGATGGTGGTGAGCTCGAAGAAGCCGCGCAGGGGAGCGACGAGCAGCACCATCACGTAGAGCCCGGCCATGGCCATGCACATGAAGATCACCCAGGCGCTGCGCTTGACGCCCGATACCTCGAGCACGAGCACGAGCCAGAGGCCGATGGCCATGAGGGCGGTGACCGCCACGGTGCGGGCCGACGCCACGTCGTCGATCAGCACGTTGAGCGCGAAGAGGTAGGCCGACACCACGCCGAGGCCCGCGGCCACCCCGGCCGGAAGCGCGAAGCGGAAGGTGGACCCCAGGTAGTCGCGGGCCTTCCATGCGCCGGTGCTGGGTGCCAGCGCCAGGAAGAACGCTGGGATGCCCACGGTGAGGAAGGACAGCAGCGTGAGGTGGCGCGGCAGGAACGGGTAGGTGGTGGGTACGAGGCCGATGGTGAGGATGAGGAACGCCGCGAGGAACGACTTCGCCACGAAGAGCTTGCTCACGCGCTGCAGGTTGCGCAGCGCCTGGCGTCCCTCGAGGATCATGGGAGCCAGCGAGGCGAAGCCTCCGCGCACCATCACGATGTCGGCCACCGCACGGGCCATCTGGCTTGCCCCGCCGGGTGCGATCGCCACGCGTGATTTCTTGAGGGCGGGGACGTCGTTCACGCCGTCGCCGATCATCGCCACGTTGAAGCCCTCGGCGGCCAGCGCGCCCACGATGCGCTCCTTATCATCGGGCGTCGCGCGCCCCACGATCCGGGCGCCGGTGACCACCCACGCGAGGGCCGTCGGGTCGGTGGGCAGCTCCGACGCCAGGATCGGCGAGCTCGAGTGGATCCCGCAGTCGGCGGCGATGGCCCCGACCGTGGCCGGGGCGTCGCCGGACACCACGTGCACGGGGATTCCCTCGCGCCCGAGGAACTCCACCGCCCCGCGTACATCGGGCTGCAGGGTCTCGGCCAGCGACACCATGCCGAGGGCGCGCAGGTGCGCGGCCGGCGGGTCGTCCGGCCCGGGCTCGCCCAAGGGGCCGGTGCCGTGCGCCAGCACCAGCACGCGGCGGCCCTGCACGGACTCCCTGTGCACCAGGTCGGCAAGTGGCCCGGGGTTGAGCACGCCCGGCGCCCCGAGCGCCAGCACCCGGTCGCCCAGCCGCACGCCGGCCCATCGCCTGCGCGAGCTGAAGGGCACCACCTCATCGGGCTGCACCGCGTCATGCGGCAGGTCGCGGGCGATGGCGTCGACGGTCTCGTCGCGATCGGGCCAGCACGCGGCGTACTCGGCAAGCGCGGCGTCCAGCTGGGCTTCGCCCACCCCCTCAGCCGGCGCGCGGTGCACCAGCCGGGCATCGCCCGTGGTCAGCGTGCCGGTCTTGTCCACCAGCACCATGTCGGCCGATGCCAGGGCCTCGATGGCCGACAGCTGCTGCGCCAGCGCGCCGCGCCGCGATATGCGGATGGTGCTCACCGCGTAGGTGATGCTGGCCAGCAGGATGAGCCCCTCGGGGATCATCGTGACCATGGCGGCGGTGGCCGTGGAGACGGCCTCCTCGAGGTCGGGGCTCGTGCGCCACAGGGCCAGGGCCAGCACGGCGCCGAGCGGGATCATGATGGCCACCATCGCGAGCAGCAGGCGGTTCATCCCCCGCTGCAGCGGCGAGAGCGGATGGCGGAACGAACGGGCGATGCCCGATACGTGGCCCGCGTAGGAGTCCTCGCCCACCGCCTCGGCGACGTACGAGCCCGACCCCTCCGCGCAGAACGCCCCGGCGCGCACCTGGTCGCCCGCCTCGTGGGTGACGGGTCGCGACTCGCCCGTGAGCACGGCCTCGTCCAGCGCCAGCGAGTCGGCCGTGCGCAGCGTGCCGTCAGCTACCACCTGGTCGCCCGCGCTGATGAGCAGCAGGTCGCCCGGCACCACGTCATCAACGCCGAGGTCGCGCTCCCGGCCACCTCGCACCACCCTGGCCGTGGGCGCCACGAGCGCGGCCAGGCGCTCCACGGCGCGCTTGGCCCGCACCTCCTGAGCGATGCCGATGGTGATGTTCACCACCAGGATCCCCAGGAAGAACACGTCCCGCCAGTCACCGAACGCCAGGGTGAGCACCGCGAACGCCGCGAGGATCAGGTTGAACACCGTGAGGACATTCGCGCGGACGATGCTCGCGTACGAGCGCCCGGGCGCGCGCGGGCGGTGCATGCGAGTGCGCGCTGCGGCCTCCGCCTCGGTGAGCCCGTCCGGTCCCGTGGTCACGGGAGGGACGGCCGTCTCGGCGGTCTCGGTGCTCACGCCATAAGGGTTGCATCCCGGTGCCCGCCCTGCCTCGCCCCGAGCGCACGCTGATACGATTGACCTGTGCGGAAACTGCTCAGGGCAGCCCTGATGGCCGCGCTCCTCGCGCCTGCCGCCGGCGCGGCCCTCGGCCCCCCGCCGACCCCGTCGGGCACCGCATGGCTGCTCGTGGATGGCCGGACCGGCGAGGTGCTGGCCGAGCGCAACGCCGATGCCGCCCGACCGATGGCCAGCACCACGAAGATGATGACCGCCCTCGTGGCGCTCGAGAGCGGCGAGCCCGATGAGGTTGTCACCGTGGTGCCCGCCGCCGGTGGGGTGGGCGAGTCGTCCGCCGGCCTCAGGCCCGGCCAGCGCATCACCATGCGCCACCTCATCCGCGCGCTGATGATCGGCAGCGGCAACGACGCCGCCATCGCCATCGCATACGCCGTCGCGGGGTCGGAGGCGGAGTTCGTCACCCGCATGAATGACAAGGCGAGGGATATGGGGCTTACCACCACGCGCTTCGCCAACCCCCACGGGCTCGACGAGCCCGGCCACCGGTCGAGCCCACGCGACCTGCTGGTGCTGGGCCGGGCCGTGATGAAGGATCCCTTCCTGCGGAAGATCGTGGGCGAGCGCCGCACGTCGATCCCCACTCCTGACGGGTCCGGGCGGGTGCAGTTGGAGAGCGAGAACGACCTGCTCTCGATCATGCCCGAGGCCGACGGCGTGAAGACGGGGCACACCGACGGCGCAGGCTACGTGCTGGTGGCGCACGCGACGTCCGGCACCCTCGGCCGCGACTTCTACGCTGTAGTGATGGGCGAGCCCGACCGGGTCACGCGCGCCGCCGACAGCAAGGCGCTGCTCGAGTGGGCCTTCGCCAACTACTCGCGGCCCGTGGTGATCCCGCGCGGGCGCACCGTGGTGGACCTCGGGGTGCAGGGGATGCCCGGTGCCACCGTGGCGCTCGCGCCGCCCGCGCCGGTGGCCGCCACCGTGCGCGTGGGCAAGCCGGTGTCGATGCGGGTGGTGGCGCCGTCCATGGCCACGGCGCCCATGCAGAAGGGGCAGCGCGTGGGTCGGGTGGAGGTACTGCAGGACGGCGCCGTGGTGGCCCGCTCTGCGCTCATCGCCCGGGGGCCGGTTGGCTCCCCCGGCTTCGGCGACTCCCTCAAGAGCGCGTTCTCTGGGATAGGCTCGGTGTTCTCATGATCCTCACCGTCACGCTGAACGCGGCGCTCGACCGCACGCTCAGCGTCGCGAACTTCCAGGTAAGTCGCCACCACCGG
Source organism: Actinomycetota bacterium (assembly GCA_016870155.1). Classification (GTDB taxonomy): domain Bacteria; phylum Actinomycetota; class Thermoleophilia; order Miltoncostaeales; family Miltoncostaeaceae; genus SYFI01. Next base: position 186,278 of record VGCE01000003.1, read on the forward strand.
GCGAGCGAGGCCATGACGCTGCCGGGCGGAAAGGGCGTGAACATCGCCCGCGCGCTTCGCAACCTGGGCCAGCCCGTCATCGCCACGGGGCTCGCTGGAGGGCGCACCGGCACGGCCATCATCGAGCAGCTCACCGCCGAGGGCATCCTCAACGACTTCGTGCGCATCGCGGACGAGTCACGCACGTCCACCGCCGTGGTGGACCCCACCTCGATGCAGCAGACCGAGATCAACGAGTACGGCCCGTCGGTGGCCGACGCCGAGCTCGCGCTGCTCATGGAGAAGTTGGCGTACCTCGCGAAGGGCGCCGACATCCTGGTGCTGGCCGGGTCGCTGCCGCGAGAGGTGCCCGCCGACTTCTACGGGGTACTCGCCGCCGAGATCGGACGGGACGGCCTGTCGATCGTGGTGGATGCCCCCGGTCCTGCGCTGCGCGGCGCCCTGCCGTCCGAGCCCTGGCTCGTGAGCCCGAACATCCGCGAGGCCGAGGAGGTCGTGGGCAACGAGTTCGCCGACGACGAGGATGCCGCGGTCGGTGCCGAAGCCCTGTGCTCGCTGGGCGCGCGCTCCGCACTGGTGCATGACGAGCGCGGCTGCGTTGCGCGCGTCCCGGCGGGCGACGGCGCGAACGGGCGCATCACGCTGCAGGCGCGCATCGACGTGCGCACCGACGTGGTGAGCACCGTTGGATCCGGTGACGCGTTCCTCGCGGGGTACCTCGCCGGCACCTACGAGGGTGATGACTGCGAGGCCAGGCTCCGCCGCGCAGTGGCATCGGGTGCCGCCAGCACAGCGCTGCTCGGAGCCGGCGTGGTGGACCCCGCCGACGTCACCGCGCTGGCCCGCCAGGTGTCGGTGGAAGAGGTGGCCGCGGGGGCCTGAGGGGCCCCCGCGATCGGCACGGAAGCGGCCTCCGGGCGTCCGGACGGGGCTGGTAGGTTGCCTCTTCAACCGACGAGCGACTGGGGAAGACCGGGTGGAGATCGAGATCGGCCGTGGCAAGCGGGGCCGGCGTGCATACGGCCTCGACGACATCGCCATCGTGCCGAGCAGGCGCACGCGCGATCCCGAGGACGTCGACCTCTCGTGGGAGCTCGGTCCGTACACGCTCGACATGCCGCTCCTGGCATCGGCGATGGACGGCGTGGTCTCCCCGGCGACGGCCATCGAGATCGGCCAGCTCGGAGGGCTCGGGGTGCTCAACCTCGAGGGCATCCAGAGCCGCTACGAGGACCCGGACGCCGAGCTCCGGAAGATCGCCGAGTACCCGCCCGAGACCGCCACGGCCGGCCTGCAGGACATCTATCGCGCCCGGGATGTGAACCCCGACCTCATGGTGGAGCGCATCAAGGAGATCAAGGCATCGGGCGTGATCACCGCCGGGTCGCTCACCCCGCAGCGGGTGGAGAAGTTCATCGGACCGGCCCTCGACGCAGGCCTGGACATCCTGGTGATCCAGGGCACGGTGGTGTCGGCCGAGCACGTGTCGTCGTCGGTGGAGCCCCTCAACCTCAAGCAGTTCATCGCCGACCTGCCCGTGCCGGTCATCGTGGGCGGGTGCGCGTCGTACTCCACGGCGCTGCATCTCATGCGCACCGGGGCCGTGGGCGTGCTCGTGGGCGTGGGCCCGGGCGCCGCCTGCACGACCCGGCAGGTCATCGGGGTCGGCGTGCCCCAGGCCACGGCCATCGCCGACGCCGCCGGCGCGCGCATGCAGCACCTGCTCGAGACCGGCCAGTACGTGAACGTCATCGCCGACGGCGGCATGGCCTACGGCGGCGACCTGGCCAAGGCCATCGCCTGCGGCGCCGACGCCTGCATGGTGGGGTCGCCGCTGGCCAAGGCCGCCGAGGCCCCCGGCCACGGCAACCACTGGGGCATGGCCACGTTCCACCCCGAGCTGCCGCGTGGCACCCGGGTGCGCACGCAGACCATCGGCTCCATCCGCGAGATCCTCCTCGGCCCGGCCAACGAGAACGACGGGTCGCTTAACCTCATCGGCGGGCTGCGCAACGCGCTCGCCACCTGCGGGTACGAGTCGATCCAGAGCTTCCAGAAGTGCGAGGTCATGATCGCCCCGGCGCTCAAGACCGAGGGCAAGAAGCTGCAGCAGGCGCAGTCGGTGGGCATGGGCTGACGGTGGCGTTCCACCTCGCCCCCGAGCTCGAGGCCCAGGCCGCCGACGGCGTGCTCGTCGTCGATTTCGGCGCCCAGTACAGCCAGCTCATCGCCCGCCGCGTGCGCGAGTGCCGGGTGTTCTCGGCCATCGTGCCGCACGACATCGATCCCGCCGGGATCGAGCGCATCCGCCCGGGCGGCATCATCCTCTCGGGTGGCCCCGCCTCGGTGTACGAGGATGGCGCCCCATCACTCGACCGCCGTCTGCTTGAGCTGGGAATCCCCGTTCTGGGCATCTGCTACGGCATGCAGTCCATGGCCCAGGCCCTGGGCGGCGTGGTCACGAACAACGGCTCTGGCGAGTTCGGGCGCACGGACATCCGGGTGCACTCGCGCGACGGGCTGTTCCGCGATCTTCCCGCTGAGACCTGCTGGATGAGCCACCGCGATGCGGTCACCACGGCGCCCGAGGGCTTCGCGGTGACCGCCGAGACCCCGGGCGCGCCGATCGCCGCCATGGAGGACCGCGTCGGCCGCAGGTTCGGCGTGCAGTTCCACCCCGAGGTCGTGCACACCCCGTTCGGCACCGACATGCTCAAGGCGTTCCTCTTCGACGCCTGCGACCTGGCGCCCACGTGGACCGCCGCCAACGTCATCGACGACCAGGTCAAGCGCATCCGCGAGCAGGTGGGTGGCCAGCGTGCAATCTGCGGCCTGTCGGGTGGGGTGGACAGCGCCGTGGCCGCGCTGCTGGTGCACCGCGCTATCGGCGACAACCTCACCTGCGTGTTCGTCGACCACGGCATGTTGCGCATGAACGAGGGCGAGCAGGTGGAGGAGGCCTTCGGCCACCACTTCCACGTGCCGCTGGTGCACGTGCGCGCGCAGGAGCAGTTCCTCTCGAAGCTCGCCGGAATCACCGACCCCGAGCAGAAGCGCAAGATCATCGGCGCGGAGTTCATCACCACGTTCGACGCCGAGGCCGCCAAGCTGGGCAACGAGAAGTTCCTCGTGCAGGGCACTCTCTACAGCGACGTCATCGAGTCGGGGAGCGGCACCAACGCAGCCACCATCAAGAGCCACCACAACGTGGGCGGGCTTCCCGACGACATGGAGCTGGAGCTCGTGGAGCCCCTGCGCCAGCTGTTCAAGGACGAGGTGCGCCTGGTGGGGGAGGAGCTCGGGCTGCCGGAGCGCATGGTGTGGCGCCAGCCGTTCCCGGGCCCGGGGCTGGCCATCCGCATCATCGGCGAGGTCACGGCCGAGCGCCTGGACATCCTGCGCCAGGCCGATTTCATCCTGCAGGAGGAGATACGCCTCGCCGGCCTCTATCGCGACCTGTGGCAGTCATTCGCGGTTCTGCCGGCCGTGCGGTCGGTCGGCGTGCAGGGTGACAGCCGCACGTACGCGTACCCCATCGTCATCCGCGCGGTCACGTCCGACGATGCGATGACCGCCGACTGGGCCCGGCTTCCCCACGACCTCATCGAGAAGATCTCGAGCCGCATCATCAACGAGGTGCCGGGCGTGAACCGGGTGGTGCTGGACGTCACCAGCAAGCCCCCCGGAACCATCGAGTGGGAGTGATTTCTCTCACTCGATGGTTCCGGTACCGAGGGCCCACCATCGAGTGGGAGTAGCTAGGCGGCGGACTTCGCGGCGAGAACGCCCTCGATGCGCTCGTGGAGGGAATCGGCGGTGACGATGCGTTCGGCGAGCTCCTTGGAGTGCTCGTGGCCGTGCGGGGACTGCAGGCGCAGGGCCTCGCGATCGGCCCGCGCCGTGTGGTGCCAGCAGAAGGGGCTGGTCATGTACGGGGTCTGCCTGCAGCGCTTGCCGTGGGCGGCGACGGCCTGGCACCGGTTGATGACGAGTCGGGAGTTGCGCATGGGACCTCCAGTGGTGACGTGCGATGCGATAACGAAGAACACGGCGAGACAGTCCGTAAGCTTACCATACAGCGTAAGGTTACGCAGGGGCACAGGCGGCGGCACCCGGGCCCCGCGGTGCCGCGGCCGCTTGCGGCAGGGGGCCGGTTTCCCTAGCCTTCGCCGTCGTCCAAGGGCGGAACCGCGTCCGCCTGTCCATGAACCGGAGGACCGTGCCCACCGCCCACCTCACCAAGACGACGAAGAGCGCGAAGACCGGCGACGTCGATCGCCGCTGGTACATCGTGGACGCCGAGGGGCAGAACCTCGGCCGCCTCGCCGCCGTCATCGCAGAGACCCTCCGCGGCAAGCGGTCGCCCTTCTACACCCCGCATGCCGATTGCGGCGACTTCGTGGTGGTCATCAACGCCGACAAGATCGCCGTGACGGGCCAGAAGATGGACACGAAGATCTACTGGCGCCACTCGGGCTATCCCGGCGGCATCCGCAAGCGCACGCTGCGTGAGCAGCTGGAGCGCCGCCCGGAGGAGGTCATCCGCATGGCCGTGCGCGGCATGCTTCCGAAGAACTCACTGGGGCGCAAGCAGCTGCTCAAGATGAAGGTGTACGCCGGTCCCGGGCACCCGCACGAGGCGCAGCACCCGGAGCCGCTGCGGCTCGAGAGGAAGGTCACCGCATGAGCACGTCCCCGGTTCGCATCCAGGCCACCGGCAAGCGCAAGACCTCGGTCGCCCGCATCATCCTCGAGCCCGGCGACGGCACTATCACGTGCAATGGCCGCCCGATCGACGAATTCTTCGGCCGCAAGGTGCTGGTCACCGAGGCCACCTCGCCGCTGGTCATCGCCGGCGTCGAGGGCCAGTTCAACGTGAAGGCCCGCCTCACCGGCGGCGGCATCTCCGGCCAGGCCGGCGCCTTGCGCCACGCGGTGGCCCGCGCCCTCGTCGACATGGACGAGAACCTGCGCCCCGAGCTCAAGCGCGAAGGCTTCCTGACGCGCGATGCGCGTGAGAAGGAGCGCAAGAAGGCGGGGCTCAAGGGCGCCCGCAAGCGGCCCCAGTTCTCGAAGCGCTGAGCGGGCAGGCGCCCCCGGCCCGGAGGCGCTTCGGGACGGACGGCGTCCGCGGGGTCGCGAACGCCGACCTCACCCCTGAGCTGGCCATGGTCATCGGCCGGGCCCTCGGGAATGCGTGGGGTGCAGACGCTGTGCTGGTGGGGCAGGACACCCGCCTCAGCAGCCCCATGCTCGAGGCCGCGCTGGCCGCGGGCATCGCGTCGGCGGGCGCCGATGTGGTGCTCGGCGGCGTGATGCCCACGCCGGCGGTCGCCGAGCTGGTGGCCAAGGACGGCACCTTCTCGGCAGGCGCCGTGATCAGCGCATCGCACAATCCATTCGGTGACAACGGCATCAAGCTCTTCGGATCCGACGGCTTCAAGCTTCCCGATGACCAGGAGGCGGCGCTCGAGGCTGTGATGAGCGATCTGATGGCATCCGGCGAGGCGGGCGCGGCGCGCCCGACCGGCGCGGCCGTGGGGAGCATCATCCGCTGGGACGGCGCCGTCGAGGTGTACCGCGAGCGGCTCATCGACCGTCTGGGCATCGACCTCGCGGGCGAGCGCATCGTGATCGACTGCGCGAATGGCGCCACCGTGACCGCGGCGCCGCAGGTGCTGTCGGCGCTTGGCGCCGACGTGCTGTCCATCGGCATCGACCCCGACGGCGTCAACATCAACGAGGCCTGCGGGTCCACGCACCTCGCTGCGCTCCAGGCCGCCGTGGTGGAGGAGGGCGCAGCGCTGGGCCTCGCCTTCGACGGCGATGGCGATCGCGTGCTGGCCGTCGACTCCGCGGGTGAGGTAGTGGACGGCGATCAGATCCTGGCGATCCTCGCGATCTGGATGCGCCAGCGCGCCGAGCTGCCGGGGCCCGCCGTGGTGACCACCACCATGACCAACCTGGGGTTCCGGCGCGCCATGTCCGACGAGGGCATCGAGGTGCGCTGGACCGACGTCGGCGACCGCTATGTGCTCGAGGAGATGCGGGCCCACGGTTTCGTGCTCGGCGGGGAGCAGAGCGGGCACCTGATCAACCTTGCCAGCGGCCCTTCGGGCGACGGCCTCGCCGGGGGGCTCATGCTGCTCGCTGCGCTGGCCGAGCGGGGACAGTCACTCTCGGATGCCGCCTCCGTGATGACCCGCATGCCCCAACGCCTGGTGAGCGTGCGCGTTGAGCGCAAGGACGACCTGCCCGGGGCGTCGGAGGTGTGGGACATGGTGCGCGCCGAGGAGCAGGCGCTGGGCGACGATGGCCGCATCGTGCTGCGCGCATCGGGCACCGAGCCGCTGGTGCGCGTGATGGTGGAGGCCCCGACGTCCGAGGAATGCGACAGGATCGCCGATGCCATCGCCGATGCGGCGGGCCGCGCGTGCGGCCGTGCCGAAGGGGGTCACTGACATGTGCGGCATCATCGGATACGTGGGGTCGCGTCCCTGCGGGGAGCTCATCCTCTCGGGCCTCGAGCGCCTCGAGTACCGGGGGTATGACTCGGCGGGCCTGGTGCTGCTGGGCGAGGACGGCTTCATGACCGTGCGCGCGGTGGGCAACCTGGCCGAGCTGCGCAAGGCGGCGCATGGCGCGGGCGCCGACGCCTCGCCCGCGGTCATGGGGATGGGCCACACCCGCTGGGCCACGCACGGCCGGGTGACCGAGGCCAATGCCCATCCGCACGCCGATGCCTCCGGGCGCATCACCGTCGTGATGAACGGCATCGTCGAGAACTACGCCCGCTTGCGCGCGGAACTGCAGGACCAGGGCGTGGTGCTCCGCAGCGAGACCGACGCCGAGGTGATCCCGCACCTCATCGCGCGGCACTACGAGGGCGACCTCGTGGCCGCCATGCGCGCCGCTGTGGCGCAGCTCGAGGGCCACTTCACCATCGTGGCCGCCAGCGTGGCCGAGCCCGGGCGCCTGGTGGCCTACCGCCAGGAGACCCCCCTGGTGGTGGGCGTGGGCGATGGCGAGCGCTTCGTGGCCTCGGCCATCTCGGCATTCCTGCCCGAGACCCGCGACGCGATCCTCGTGGAGTCGGGCGAGATCGTGATGGTGGAGGCCGACGCGGTCACCATCCACGACGGCGACAAGGTGATCGCCCGCGAGGTGACCCGCATCGACTGGGACGAGGACGCCGCCGAGAAGGGCGGCTACGACGCCTTCATGCTGAAGGAGATCCACGAGCAGCCGGCGGCGCTCAGGGACACCATCGGCGACCGCCTGCGCCCCGAGGGCGAGATCGACCTGCCGGGGCTCGGGCTCGACGAGGCCGCGCTTGCCCGCGTGGAGCGCATCCACATCGTGGCCTGCGGTACGTCGTTCCATGCGGGGCTCGTGGGCCGCTACCTCATCGAGGACTGGGCGCAGGTGCCCGTGCACGTCGAGGTGGCCAGCGAGTACCGATACCGCACGTGCCTCGCGGGCCCAGGCGACCTGGTGATCGGCATCACCCAGAGCGGCGAGACCGCCGACACGCTGGCCGCCATGCGCGTGGCGCGCGAGCGCGGTGCCCACGTGGTGGCTCTCACCAACATCATGGGCTCACAGGCCGTGCGCGACGCGGATGGGGTCATCTACACCCGTGCGGGACTCGAGGTCGGCGTGGCCGCGACCAAGACCCACACCGCCCAGGTGGTGGCCCTCGCGCTGCTGGCCCTCAAGCTCGGCCGCGCGCGCCACGTGCTGTCGGCCGCCGGGGCCGCGGATCTCGGCGATGAGCTGCACCGCCTGCCCGACCTCGTGCAGGAGTACCTCGAATCCCCGGACGCCGTGCACGCGCTTGAGGTGGGCGAGAAGTACGCCGACCGGCCGTTCTTCCTCTACCTCGGCCGCCACGTGGGCATGCCCGTGTCGTACGAGGGGGCGCTGAAGCTCAAGGAGATCTCGTACGTGCCCACCGAGGCCTACCCGGCGGGCGAGATGAAGCACGGCCCCATCGCGCTGCTCGAGGACGGCTCGCCCGTTGTGGTGGTGGCCACCGACGGCCATGTGTTCGACAAGGTCGTCTCGAACATCCAGGAGGTCAGGGCACGCGGAGCCCGGGTGATCGCCGTGGCCACCAAGGGCAACGAGGAGATCGCCGAGCACGCCGACGATGTCATGTTGGTCCCGCGCACGCCGCCCCTGCTGGCGTCGGTGCTGGCCGTGGTGCCCCTGCAGTTGTTCGCCTACGCCGTGGCGCGCGCGCGCGGCCTGAATGTCGACCAGCCCCGCAACCTCGCCAAGACCGTCACGGTGGAATGACGCCGCCCATGGGCACGGGCATCCTCGGCGTCGGCATCGACCTCATCGAGATCGATCGCATCGAGCGCGCGCTGGATCGCCACCCCCGGTTCGCCCAGCGGTGCTTCACCCCGGCCGAGGAGGGCTACTGCACATCGCGCAGGTACCCGCCGCAGCACTTCGCGGCGCGCTTCGCGGCCAAGGAGGCCGTGGGGAAGGCCCTGGGCATCGGCATGACCCGCTGGCACGACGTGGAGGTCGTGCGCGGGCGCGGCGCCCCCACGGCGATCCTCGCCGGCAGGTGCCTCAGGCGCGCCGGCGACCTGGGCGTGGTCGAGGTGATGCTGTCGCTCACGCACTCGCGCGGCATGGCCGCCGCGGTGGCGATCCTGAGGGGCGCCTAGCCGCGTCAATAGGATGTCGGGCGTGCCGATGATGCCCGGGATGCGCCCGCTGTTCGATGCCGCCGCCGTGCGGGACGCCGACGCGCGCGCGATTGCCGGCGGTATTCCCGGCGAGGTACTCATGGAGACCGCCGGCACGCTGGCCACGCGGGAGATCCTCGCGGCCTTCCCGCCGGGATCCACGGCGACCGTGCTGGTGGGCCCGGGCAACAATGGCGGCGACGGCATGGTGGTGGCCAGGCTCCTGGCCGAGGCCGGCTGGGACGTGCGGGTGCAGGCCCCCGGCGCGCGCGAGCCCGAGACCCCCGATGGGGCATTGATGACGGCGCGGGCCGCCGAGGCCGGGATCGGTGTCGGCGATGTGGACCTCCACGAGTTGCGGGCCGGCCGGCGCCTGGTGGTGGATGCCCTTCTCGGCACCGGCACCGCCGGGGCCCCGCGGGGTGGTGTGGCCGACGCGGTGGAGGCTCTGGTGGCGTCGGGCGCCGCGGTGGTCGCCCTCGACATGCCCACCGGCGTGGATGGCGACACCGGCGCTGCGCCCGCACCCGCCGTGCGCGCGGACCTCACCATCACCTTCGCCGCCGAGAAGGTGGGCTTGCGCGTGGCACCGGGGCGTGAGCTTGCCGGCCGGGTGGTGGTGGCCGATATCGGGATACCGCGCGATATCCAGCCCGACCCGGCGGCGTGGCTTGCCACCGAAGGGGTGATCGCGGCCATTCCCCCGCGCGCCGCGGGCGACGACAAGTACGCGGCCGGCGGCGTGCTGGCCATCGCGGGCGCCCCCGGCATGAGCGGTGCCGCGCGCCTGTGCACCCGGGCCGCCATGCGCGCGGGCGCGGGCATCGTGGCCGCGTGCGTTCCCCACGAGGTGCGCGTCGAGGTGGCCATCGGCGCGCCCGAGGTGATGGTCACGGGCGTGGCGGGCGGCGCCGGGATGTCCCTGGATGCTCTCGACGCGATCATGCACCAGTCCGCGCGGGTGGGCGCCGTGGTGCTCGGGCCGGGGCTGGGCCGCGATGCGGGCACCACGTCGCTGGTGAATGCCGTGCTGGAGGGAGTCGCGCTGCCCATGGTGCTCGATGCCGACGGCCTGTGGCACCTGGGGGACGATCCGGCCGCGCTGCGCGAGCGGCCCGCCGCCACCGTGATCACCCCACATGCGGGCGAGGCCGCCCGCCTGCTCGGAACCACGCGCGCCGAGGTGGAGGCCCGTCGGCTCGACGCCGCGCGAGAGCTGTGCGCCCGCTCGGGCGCCGTGGCGCTGCTCAAGGGCCCGGGCACCATCATCTGCGCACCGGGATCCCTTCCGGTGGTGATCGAGGACGGCACCCCGGCGCTCGCGACGGCCGGGTCGGGCGATGTGCTCTCGGGGGTGATCGCGGCCCTGCTCGCACGCGGCATGGATGCCGCGGATGCGGCCACCTGCGCCGCTGCCCTGCATGCCCGTGCCGGAATCGCCGCAGGACGCGGGGATGGCATCATCGCGAGCGACATCATCGAGGCGCTGCCCGAAGTCCTGATCGCGGCACGCGCCGCAGCAGGCGGCGCCCGCACGGCATCGCGCGCCGACGGGGCAGCTGGCGGGGCGGGGGAGGGGGCATGAGCGAGGCACGGTCAACGGCGGTGATCGATCTGCAGGCCCTGAGGCACAATGCTGCGCGGCTCGCGCGCGCCGCGCGCGGCGCCGAGCTCATGGCGGTGGTGAAGGCCAACGGCTACGGGCACGGCGCCGTGGACTGCGCGTACGCGGCGATCGATGGCGGCGCGGGCAGCCTGGCGGTGGCCAGCGTGGAGGAGGCCGAGGAGCTGCGGCTCGGCGGCCTCACCGCGCGCATCCTCATCATGAGCCCGCTTGCACATGCCGGGTTCGACCGCGCGCTTGCCGCTGGTTGCGAGGTGGTGGTGGGTGACATGGCCGGGGTCGAGGGCATCACGGCGGCGGCCACGACCGAGCGCCCGGCGCGCCTGCACGTGGAGGTGGACACCGGAATGGGGCGCCTCGGCACGACGCCCGACGACGCCATGGCGCTCGCCGAGGCGGCGGCATCAGGCGGCGCCGAGGTGGTGGGCCTCATGACGCATTTCGCCACCGCCGACGACCAGGAGGGCCCCGAGGCCGGGTTCATGCGCGAGCAGCTGTTGCGCTTTCGCCAGCTCATTCCGGCATTCCGCGATCGCTTCCCGGGAATCCAGGTGCACGCGGCCAACAGCGCCGCCACGCTTCGCGACCCCGACGCCGCCTTCGACATGGTGCGCTGCGGAATCGCGCTCTACGGCTGCTCGCCCTTCGGCGGGGACCCCGCCGCCGACGACCTGATCCCCGTGATGACCTGGCGGTCGCGCCTCGCGCAGGTGAGGCCCTTCTCCTCGCGCATGAGCGCGGGCTACGGGCGCACGTGGCGCGCGGCGCGGGCCACCTGGGTCGGGATCATCCCGGTGGGCTACGCCGATGGCTTCCCGCGCGACCTTTCGAACAACGACGAGCTGCTGGTCGGCGGTCGGCGCGTGCCCGTGGTGGGCACCGTGTCGATGGATCTCATCGCCGTCGACCTCGGGCCCGAGGCCACGGAGCGCGGCGGCGAGGAGGTGGTGATCATCGGGCGCCAGGGAACCGACCGCATCACCGCCGAGGAGATCGCGCGCCGGCGTGACTCCATCTCGTACGAGGTCACGTGCGCCGTAAGCCCGCGCGTGGCGCGGATCATCACGGGGTGAGCGCGCGCCTGGACGCCGCCGTCCTCACCGCCCCGCTGGCTGCGCTGCACGCGCCGGCATGGGTGGTGGGGGGCGGGCTTCGCGACGCGCTGATGGGCCGGCCGGTGGCCGATCTCGACGTGGTCACCCAGGGCGACGCCGGTGCCGAGGCGGCCGCGCTGGCCCGCGCCCATGGGGCGGCGCGCTTCGCGCTGTCGCACGAGTTCGGTGCGTGGCGCGTGAGCGGGGGAGGACTCGCCTGCCAGGTGGACATCATGCCGGTGCTGGGCGACGGGCTCGACGACGACCTCTCGCGCCGCGACTTCACCATCAACGCGCTGGCCCTCGCCGTGGGCGGCGACGGGCACGTGATCGACCGCCACGGCGGTCTCGCCGACATCGAGGCCGGACGCTTGGCGCTTGTATCGCCGTCAGCGCTGGCGGATGACCCGTTGCGCGTGCTGCGCCTCGCGCGCATCGCCGATGCCCTGGGCTTCGGCATCGACCCGGCCGCCGCCACGGCCGCCCGTGCCGCGGCACCGGCGCTGGCCGACGTTCCGGGCGAGCGGGCCATGGAGGAGTTCACGCGCATCATCACGGCAGCCGACCCCGGACGGGCCCTGCGGCGCCTGGATGACGTCGGGGGCCTGGGCGCGCTCATCCCCGAGCTCGAGGACTGCCGCGGCGTGGAGCAGAGCGAGTACCACCACCTCGACGTGCTCGGGCACGTGTTCGAAGTGCTCGACAACGTCCTGGCCATCGAGCGCGATCCGGAGCGGGTGTTCTGGGGCGGCGCGCCGGTGGTGGCGACGTCGCTGGCCGAGCCGCTTGCAGACGATCTCACGCGTGGCGAGGCGCTGCGGTTCACCGCCCTGCTGCACGACATGGCCAAGGCCGAGACCCGCGGTGTGATGGACGGCGGGCGCATCACCTTCATCGGCCACGACAGGCGCGGTGCCGAGATGGCCGACAGCTGGTTCCGCCGCATGAGGACCTCGAATCGCCTGCGCGAGTTCGCGGTGCACGGCGTGCGCGACCACCTGGTGCTGGGATTCATGGTGCACCGCCAGCCCCTCACCCTGGTGCAATACGATCGCTACCTGCGCCGTGTGGCCCCCGACCCGGTGGAGGCCATCGTGCTGTCCGCAGCCGACCGCATCGCCACCGATGGCCCGCGTACGACGCCGATCCAGATCACCCGCCACCTCGCGCTCGCGCGCGACATGCTGGATGCCCACGTGGCCATCACGGCCATGGAGCCGGTCCGGCCGCCGCTCGACGGCGCCGCGCTCACCGTGCTGCTGGGCCGCGAACCCGGCCCGTGGCTGGCCGACCTGCTCACCGCCACGCGCGAAGAGCAGTTGATGGGCCGCGTGCACGACGCCCCCACGGCCGAGCGCTTCGCCCGGGCCTGGGCGGCCGACCACCTGCCCTGCACCTAGCCGCGCACGCGTAGTCCCCTCGCGGCCGGAGGGGGGAAGCCGAGCGCGCCGGCCATAGCGCCTACCCACGCCCGTAAGCGCCCGTGCTGGCCGCGTCCGCGTCTAACGTGCCGCGCATGGGCATCAACCTCAGCAGGATCTACACGCGGCAGGGCGACCAGGGCGACACCCGCCTGGGCGACATGACTCTGGTGCGCAAGAACCACCTGCGCGTGAACGCATACGGCGAGGTGGATGAGCTCAACGCACAGGTGGGCGTCGTGCGCCTCGCGGAACTTCCCGCCGGGTGGGACGAGCGCCTGGGCCTGGTGCAGAACGACCTCTTCGACGTGGGAGCGGACCTCGCGGTGCCGGTGGACCCCGTGGCGGGGGACCAGCGGCTTCGCATCGCCGCCGAGCGCATCGCGTGGCTCGAGGCCTGGTGCGACGAGGTCAACGGTGGGCTCGAGCCGCTCACCAGCTTCGTGCTGCCCGGGGGCACCCCCGCGGCCGCCCACCTGCATGTGGCCCGCACGGTGTGCCGTCGCGCCGAGCGCGCCGTGGTGATGCTGGCCGATCATGAGCCCTCGGGGGCGGTGAGCGACAACATCATCGCCTACCTCAACCGGCTCTCCGACCTGTTCTTCATCCTCGCCCGGGGTGCGAACAACGCTGCGGGCGCGCCGGACGTGCTGTGGGTGCCCGGGGGCAGCGCCTCCGCCTAGGCGTTATGCGGTGGGGGTGGTCGCGGCTGTTCCGCCCGTCCACACAGGATCACGGCGGTTCCAGGTGCGGGTGAGGATCACGCCGCCGATCGCCACGAGGATGACCGAGATGATCTGCGCGGTCGTGAGGCCCGCACCCACCTGCGGGGTGGCGCGCACGAACTCCACGGCGAACCGCTCGATGCCCATCAGCACCAGGTAGAGGCCGAACAGCGACCAGGGCGCGCTGAGCCTGCCGCGCATTCTCCAGAGGATCCAGAAGATCACCAGTGCGGCGATGCTCTCGTACACCGGGGTGGGGTGAACGATCTCGGTGGTGGGCACCGTGCCCTCCGGGTAGGCCATGCCCCATGGCAGCGTGGTGATGTCGCCGTAGTCACCATCGCCGGCGAGCTGGCACCCGATGCGGCCGATGGCGTATCCGATGGCCAGCGGGGCTGCGACCAGGTTGGCAAGGATCCCCAGCGAGGCGCGGCGATAGAGGGCAAGGAGGATAACCCCGATGAAGCCTCCTGCCACGCCGCCGTACCATACGAGCCCCGCACCGGTGATGAGCGACTCCCCGGGCTCGCCCCAGTGCTCGAACACGTAGTAGATGCGCGCGCCGAGGAACCCGCCGATGCCGGCGGCGAAGGCCACCTCGATGCTGAACGAGGGGTTGAGCCCGCGCTGGCGCAGGTCGACCGCGAGGAATACCGCGCCGGCCACGATGGCGAGCGCCGCCATGAGGCCGAATGAGTAGAGGGTGAAGGGCCCGACAGAGCCCAGTTCCGGCAGCACGCGGCTAGGCGCTCACGCGGGCTGCGGCCGGCCGCGCGGCGAGGGTGCTCGCGCTGGATCCCGTGTCGAGGTGGGCCGGCCGGTCCGAGCGCTCAGGCGCGCGCGGCACGCCGTCATAGCGCCCGGGCCGGGTTCCGCGCACGCGCCGCACCGCGGTGCGCACCACGAGGGCGCCGCCGGAGAGCCCGGTCATGATCGTGGGGATGTTCTGGCAGACCACGCACATTGAGACTCCTAAGGTAGACGCGCCGAGTCTACGCACCGCGTGCTCGAGCTACCCGTCAGGCTGTTCCATGCGCTTGGGTCGTCCGGGCGAGTCCATCGGGCCCCGCCTCGTGGTCAGGGCCGGACGGCTCCGACGTAGTTGCCTGCGCGGCTGGCGAGGGATGTCACCCGCACCACGTCGCCGGTCTGGGGCGCATGCACCATGTTGCCGTTCCCGATGTAGATGCCCATGTGACCGAGGCCGCTGAAGAACACCATGTCGCCCGGCTGCAGCTGTTCGTAGGGCACCTGCGGGAACTGCTGCCAGATCGCGTAGGTGTAGTGGGGCACGCTCTTGCCGATCTGACGATATGCGTACGCGGCAAGCCCCGAGCAGTCGAATCCGGACGGTGACTCGCCGCCCCACACGTACGGCACGCCCTGGAAAGACAGCGCGATGCGTGCGGCTTCGGCGTTGCCTGCGCCATCAGGAAGAGGGCCATTGAAAGGCGTGTAGCCGGATGACGCCATCGAGCGGGCCTGCGCCGCGCGGCGCCTGCGCTCATCGGCGATCGCCTGGCGAAGGTCGGCGCGGGCGTCCTCGAGCATGCGCTGGCGCTCGGCGAGAAGGGCCTCCACCCGCGACTTCTCGGCCTCTGCCTTGCGCACCTGCGCCTGCGCGGCGGTACGGTCCTTGGCCAGCTCGCGGCGCACCCGGGTGGTGCGGTCGCGGAAGCGGCGAACCTTGCCCACCACTTGGGCGTCCTCTGCGCCGGCGCGCTCGATGGTCTCGAGCTCGCTCATGGCATCGGTGAGGCTGCCGCTGGATACCAGTACTTCCACGAGGTTCGGCTCGGGGCGTCGATAGAGGGAATCGAGCCGGTCGCCCAGGATGCGCTGCGAGGCCTTGAGGTCGGCGATCGCCCGCTCCAGCACCTTCTGGTTCTTCACGAGCCGGTCCTTGATGACCGACAGGCGCCAGCGCGCGCCGTTGTAACGCTCGGCTGCCGCGGATACGCGCTGCTCCACGGCGTTCAGGCGGGCCTTGAGCGCGCTGACCTCACGCTTCTTCGCCGCCACGGATGCGGGATCGGCGAGTGCGGGGGTGGTGCCGATGCCCATCGCCAGGGCCCCCACGGCGATGAGGACGGCGAGGGCACGGCGCATGGTTGTGGCATGAGCGGGCCGCACAGCCCCCGACCTTTTCACTAATCGCCGCAGAGCAGGGAAATCGCGGTTGCAGGTGACACCGCGGTGCACTGCGCGTTGACCCCGTCCGGGCCGATGGCCACAATCGGGACGTGTTCGAAGGGCAGAAATCCCTGTTGGGAGGCGTAATTGCAGTGGCCGCATGCGGCGGGCTGATTGCCGCGCCCATGGCGTTGGCCCCGGGCCCCGCCGACCCCCATGCGAAGGCCGTCGGCGCCATCGCCCCGGGCGGCGGCGTGGCATCCGCCAGCGCGGGTGCCCGTTTTCCCACGCGCACGGCGTCCGGGCAGCCATCGGGAGCAGTGGTGAGCGGGGGCACGGTGTCCGTGCGGGCCGCCGCGGGACCGCGGGGCGCGGGGCAGCTCGCTGCCGCCACGGCAAATGCGAGCGGCGTGTCGATGCTCGGCGGCCGCGTGGTGATCAACTCCATGCGCTTGGCCGTGCGGTCTGACACCGCCGGCGCCACCACCACGGCGGGCGTCACCGAATGGGCCGCCGACATCACCGTGCTCGGCCAACCCGTGGACGAGGCCCCCGGTACGCAGGTGGAGGTCCCCGGCGTGGGCACGATGGTGATGATGGAGCGGCTGGTGACGGGCGGTGCCGTGACCGCCAACGGGGTGCGCATCGAGGTGACCGACCCGGCCACCGGCCTGGCCCCCGGCACGCAGGTGGTGGTGGGGCGCGTCGAGGCCACGACCGGCGGCGCGGTGCCCGACTCGCCGTCGCCTGATCCGGGCAGCGCGCCATCGGCGCCTGGGGCCGCCACGCCGTCCGCAGATGGGCTCGCCCCGGTGCCGGTGACCGGCAGCCCGCTTCCCACCGCTGCCGCCGTCCCCGCCACCGGAGCCACGGCACCGGGCTACGCCGCCCCCGGGGCCACTGCCGCGGCGCCCGCGCTCGGGCTGTCCCGACGCGATCCCGGCGCCGTGATGGGCGTGGCATCCACCCAGGGCTACGCATTCCCGGTGCTGGGAGGGGGCGTGGGCTTCGGAGACGACTACGGGGCCCCCCGAGCTGGCACAGGCTGGCACCAGGGCACCGACCTCTTCGGTCCGATGGGCACGCCCATCGTGGCCGTGGCCGACGGAACGCTCTCGAAGGTGGGGGTGAACACCCTCGGTGGCAACCGGCTCTGGCTCACCGATGATGCCGGCAACGAATACTATTACGCGCACCTCTCGGCATACGCCCCCGGCACCGCCGACGGCGTGCGCGTGCGGGCCGGCCAGGTCATCGCCTTCCTCGGCAATACCGGCCAGGCCATCACCACTCCGCCGCACCTGCACTTCGAGATCCACCCCGGGGGCGGCAACAGCGTGAACCCGTACCCATACCTCATGGCCTGGCAGCGAAACGCCCCGGTGCCGCAGGCGTTCGTGGCCGCGACGCAGGCCACGGGCCACGTTCCGGCGACGGGCATGCTGCTGCTGGGCGCGGATCCCATCGCGGACGTCCCGGGAAAGGCCTCGCCCGACGGCGTGGCGATGCCCGTCAGGTAGCCGTCTCGTCGGGAGGGGTGAGGATCCGGATCGATGAGGGGGCGCCGCGCGCGGGTCGTCGGTCGAGCGTGACCACCGGTTCATCGAGGGCCTCGGCGAGCTCGTCGATCAGCCGGGTTGCCTGCGCCGCGCGCTCGCGGCTGATGGCTCCGCCACGCATCAGCCCCGTGATGGCGGCGACACCCTCCGAGTCGGCGAGATGCAGCGTGCATCCATCATGGATCCAGCCCGCCACCCACTCGGCGTGCGGTCCGCGCCGCACGACCTCGACGAGGGCGGATGAGTCGAGGACGCTCACGCAGCGCGTCGGGCGCGGCGCACGAGCTCGGCGGATGCCAGCGGGGACTCGATCGGCTCGGCCTGCCGCAGCCGCCCGATTCATTCCTCCGCGGATGGTCGGGATGCCATGCGGGCGAGTTTCCCGCGCAGGTACTCCGAGAGGCTCATGCCCTGCGGCCGGGCCCGTGCGGCACGGGCCCCGTGCACGTCGTCGGCGGCGTCGCGAACCTCGATGATGCGCTCCATGCCCGGACGCCGGCATGCAGTCTGCACCCACTTGCGCGCGCCGGTGAGGACCCTCCCCGGCAGGCGTTGCAGCGGCTGCCCGAGGGGGAGGGGTTTGGTGCGCGCCTAGATGGTGGCCTCGTCGCCGCCCCGACGGCCGCGACGAGTGCGTGGCTGCACCACCGAGTTGAGCTGCGCCTCGGTGAACGGGCCCACTGCCACGCCGTCCGCGGCGAAGCGGTAGAGCGCGACGGCCAGCACCTGCGAGAGCGTGGCCGAGAGGATCGACCCGATGAGGATCGCCAGCGCGCCGAGCGTGATCAGCACGATGCCCACTGCGCCGGGCAGCAGGGCGATGCCGAAGAACACCGCGACGATGCCCGGGAGGATCCCGAAGAGCGCGATGACGCCGGTGGTCACACCGAGGCCCACCACCTGCTGGCCCCAGCGCTGGCGGAACAGGCCCGACGACCGCCGGAGCGTCTGCCATGGCCCCGTGCCCTCGAACGTGATGACCGGCACGGCCAGGAACGTGACGAGCGCCCAGGCGAGGCCTCCGAGCGCGGCGACGATGGCGCCACCTACGCCCTGGAAGCGGGCCTCGATGGCGCGGATGATGAGGTTCACGGTGGTGGTGACCGCCGCCCAGCCCGCGATCTGCGGTATGCGCTGGCGCGCGGCGGCAATGCCCTCGCGCACGGTGGTGTCCTCGCCCTGCAGCGACCGGTTGGCGCATGAGGCCAGGGCGACGGAGAAGAAGATGCCCACGAAGGCCGCGAGGTACGCGGCGATGACGAACAGCACGATGCCGATCCAGCCCTCGGCGCCCATCGACTCGTCCGACACCAGGAAGAGCCCGGGGATCACGAAGGCCGCGGTGAGCGCCACGGCCGAGATGGCCCCGAGCACGGGGAACACCGCCAGCGACTTGTCGGACACGATCGTGCGCCAACTGATGCCGGCGAGCTCGAGCCCTTGGCGGAACCTGCTCATCTCACACCCCGAACGAGTCGCCGCACGAGCAGGTGCTCGTGGCGTTGGGGTTCTTGATCACGAATCCCCGTCGCATGAGCGAGGTGGTGTAGTCGATGACCGAGCCGCTCACGTAGATGGCGCTCTTGAGGTCGAGGAGCACCGTGACGCCGTTGCTTTCGATGGCGCGCTCTGACGGGTCGGCCATAGTGCCCTCGGGCACGAGGTCAATGGAGTACTCAAGGCCCGAGCATCCGCCCGCGTGGATGCGCAGGCGCACGGCGTGCGCCATGGCCTCGCGGTCGGCGCACTCGAGGATGTACGCGGCCGCGTCGTCGGTGACCTCCAGGCCCGCGCCGGCGCCCTGCTGCTGGGCCTCGCGCGCGGCACGGGCGCGCTCGCGCGCCGCGGCCTTCTTCTCCTCGAGGGTCAGCGGCCGGTCGGGCGCCTGTGCGGCCGACTCAGCCATATCCCATGACCTTCATCATCAGCTTGCCGTCATCGGTCATCTTGTCGGGGCCCCACGGGGGGTCCCACACCCAGTTGACGTCCACGGCGGTGACGCCGTCCAGCGGCTCCACGAACTTTCGCACGTCGGCGATGATCTGGTCGGTGAGGGGGCAGCCCATCGAGGTGAGGGTCATGTCGAGGTCCACCTTGCCGGTGCCTTCATCAACCCGCACCTCATAAAGCAGGCCCAGGTCGACCACGTTGATGCCCAGCTCGGGGTCGTCAACCTGCTTCATCGCCTCGCGGATGTCGTCCTGGTCGACCACGGTCATCCTCCCGTCGGGACTGACTTACGGTAGTCGGCGATGCAGTCGCGCAGCGCCAGCCAGGAAAGCAGCGCGCACTTGACGCGCACGGGGTACCTCGCCACGCCCTCGAGGGCGATGGCGTCGCCCAGCAGGTCCTCGTCGGGCTCGGCCTCGCCATGCATCATCAGGCGGAAGTGCTCCACCAGGTCGAGGGCGTCGCCCAGGTCCTTGCCCTTGGCGACCACGGTGAGCATCGATGCCGCGGCCTGCGAGATGGAGCACCCATCGCCGTCCGACTTGATCTCGGCGATGCGGCCGTCCACCACCAGGATGTCCAGATAGCACTCGTCACCGCACACCGGGTTGTTCTCGTGCACCGAAGCCGATGCGCCCTCGATGCGCCCCCGCCCGCGGCGGTTGCGGTAGTGGTCGAGGATCAGCTGCTGGTAGAGGTCGTCGAGCACGCCCATCAGCTCACCCCGAACCACTTGCGGCACTCGATAAGGGCGTTGCGCAGCGCAGTGATGTCGTCATCGGTGGTGTAGAGGTAGGCGCTGGCGCGCGCGGTGCTCTGCACCCCGAGGTGCCGCATGAGGGGCTTGGTGCAGTGGTGGCCGGCACGCACGCACACGTCCCTGCTGTCGAGGAACTGCCCGATGTCGTGCGGGTGCACGCCGTCGAGGCTGAAGCTCACCGACGCCCCGCGGTGCTCCACGTCGCGCGGGCCGTAGATGGTGAGCCCCGGCACCTCGTCGAGGGCGTCGAGCATCTGCTGCGCAACCTGCTTCTCGTGCGCACGGATTCCCTG
Source organism: Actinomycetota bacterium (assembly GCA_016870155.1). GTDB lineage: Bacteria > Actinomycetota > Thermoleophilia > Miltoncostaeales > Miltoncostaeaceae > SYFI01. The sequence goes on from VGCE01000003.1 coordinate 206,542, forward strand.
CATGCCAATGCCCTCCAGGAACGCCACGGCCTCGCCCAGGCCCACGGCCTCGGCGATGGGCGGCGTGCCGGCCTCGAACTTCCAGGGGATGTCGTTCCACGACGAGCCCTCGGTGGTGACGTCCGAGATCATCTCGCCGCCGCCGAGGAAGGGCTCCATTGCCTCGAGGCGACTGGGTGCGGCCGCCAGCACGCCGATGCCCGTGGGGCCGCACATCTTGTGGCCGGTGAAGGCGAGGAAGTCGCTGCCGATAGCCGTGGCGTCCACGGGCATGTGCGGCACGCTCTGGGTGGCGTCAACCATGGTGAGCGCGCCGGCCTCATGGGCCATCGCCACGATCTCCTCCACCGGGTTGATCGTGCCCAGGGTGTTCGACACGTGTACTACCGCAACCATGCGGGTGCGCGGGCCGATCATCTGGCGCATGGCGTCCATGTCGATCTCGCCGCCGGGCGTGACGGGGCAGAAGCGCACGGTGGCGCCCGTGATGCCGGCCACGATCTGCCATGGCACGGTGTTGGAGTGATGCTCCATGAGCGTGACGAGCACCTCGTCGCCCTCGCCGAGCTCGCGGACGCCCCATGCCCATGCCACCAGGTTGATGGCCTCGGTCGCGTTCTTGGTGAACACCGTGGCGTCGCGCGGGTGGTTCACCAGCCGGGCCACGGCGTCGCGCCCGGCCTCGAAGCGCTCGGTGGCCTCGGCCGCCATCTCGTACACGCCGCGGTGCACGTTGGCGTTGGTCTCGCGGTAGTAGGCATCCATCGAGTCGAGCACCCGCTGGGGCTTCTGCGAGGTGGCCGCCGAGTCGAGGTAGTGCACCTCGCCGCCGCCCGGGCGGGGAGAGGCGAGGATGGGGAACTCCGCCCGGAGGGCCAGGGCGTCGAGCGCGTGCTGGGCGGAGCTCCTCATGTGGCTCCTAGCGGGGCGCCGTGGCCGGCTCCGCCGACCCGAAGCCCACGTAGCCCTCCTGCTCGAGCTGCTCGGCCAGCTCGGGGCCGCCCGTCTTGGCGATGCGGCCGTCGTACATCACGTGCACCACGTCGGGCGTGATGTAGTTCAGGATGCGCGTGTAGTGGGTGATGATGAGCACGCCCAGGCCGGGACCGCGCTGGGCGTTTACCCCCTCTGACACGATGCGCAGGGCATCCACGTCGAGGCCCGAGTCGGTCTCGTCGAGCACCGCGAACTTGGGCTCGAGCAGGGCCATCTGCAGGATCTCGTGGCGCTTCTTCTCGCCGCCCGAGAAGCCCTCGTTGAGGTAGCGGTCGGCGAACGACGGGTCGAACTTGAGGAGCTCGCTCTTCTCCTTGAAGAGCCTGGCGAATTCGCGCACCGGGATCTCCTCGCCGCGCGTGGCGTTCACGGCGCTGCGCAGGAAGTTCATCACCGACACCCCCGGCACCTCGACCGGGTACTGCATGGCCAGGAACAGGCCGGCCTGCGCCCGCTCATCGGCCTCCATCTCTGCCAGGTCCTTGCCGTCGAAGAACACCGAACCCCCGGTGATCTCGTAGCGCGGGTGGCCTGCAAGCGCGTAGGCCAGCGTGCTCTTGCCGGACCCGTTCGGGCCCATCAGCGCGTGCACCTCGCCCTGCGGCACCTCCAGGTTCACGCCCTTGAGGATCGGCTTGTCCTCGACGGCCACCTCCAGGCCCTCGATCTTCAGGATGGGGTCAGCCACAGAAGCGCTTCTCCTTCGTCATGGCGGGGTGTCGAACGGATGCGGGATGTTGGGTACGGGGTCGATCAGCACGCGGCCGTCGCGCACCTCCACCGGGAACACAGGCAGAGATGCGGCGGCCGGCGGCGTGAGCGCGGCCCCATCGGAAAGGCGGAAGTAGGCCCCGTGCCTGGGGCACTCGACGCGGTCCATCTCGGCGTCCAGCCAGCCGGCCGTGAGCGACGCCATGCCGTGCGTGCAGGTGTCGTGCACCGCCTGGAAGGTGCCGTTCACGTTCGCGAGGCAGATGGGCTGGCCCTCGACCTCCACGCGCACCATCGTGCCCGGGGGCACGTCGCTGGCGGGCAGGACGTCGACCATGCTCATCGTACTTTCGCGCGCGCGGCGTCGGCGAGCTCGTCGCGCAGCTCCTCGAACGAGATCTCGTCGAGCACCTCCTGGAAGAAGCCGTACACGATCTGGTGCTTGGCCTCGAGCTTCGGCACGCCGCGGCTCATGAGGTAAAAGAGGTGCTCGTCGTCCACCTGGCCCACGGCACCCGCGTGCGAGCACTTCACCTCCGCCGTCTCGATCTCGAGGAACGGGATGGTGTCGGCGCGCGCCCCCTCGTTGAGGATGAGGTTGCGGTTGGTCTGGTAGGCGTCGGTGCCCGGGGCGCCGGGCGGCACCACCAGGTTGCCGAAGAACACCGTATGGGCGGTGTCCTGGATGGCTCCCTTGTAGAGCAGGTTCGAGTAGGCCTGCGGGGCCTCGTGGCGCGAGACCACCCGGTGCTCGAAGTGCTGCGACCCGGTGGCGAAGTAGAGGCCGAGGGCGCGGGCGTCGGCGCCGCTGCCGCGGCAGTGCATGGTGGGCTCTACGCGCACCACGTCACCACCCAGGGTGACGTTGACCGACCGCACGCGGGCGTCCTTGGCGGCCGCCGCGCGGATGGTGGCCTGGTGGCGCACGCCGCGGCCCCAGCCGATGTACGAGACGTGCTCGAGCTCACCGCCGTCGGCCACGAGCAGCTCCACCACCGTGGACGCGTGCACGGCGCCGTCGAGGTCGGGCGAGAGGTAGCGGTCGATCACCGTGGCCTTCGCGCCCTCCTCGACGATCACGAGCGTACGGCCGAACACGCGGCCCTCCGCACCGGTGGCCGTGAGCACGGTTTCCACGGGAAGGTCCACCTCGACGCCGCGCGGCACGTACACGAACGTGCCGGCGTCCCAGCTGGCGGCGTTCAGCGCGCCGGGGCGGTCGTCGAAGCCCGCCAGCGAGTAGAGGCGATCGCGCACGAGGTCCTCATGCGCCGCGAGGGCCTCTCCCAGCTCGGAGACGATCACGCCGTCCGGCAGCTCGGCCACCTCGGCGGGCGCGGGCGCGCCGTCGATGAACGCCAGGCGCGCAGACCGTCCCGCCGTGGCCGGCAGCTCCACGGTGCCCGTGGCGCTCCCGCCCGTTGCCCCGTCGCCGTTCATGCCGAGGTCGGCGGGCGGCGTGAACCGCCACTCCTCCTCGGTGCCGGTGAGCGCGGGGAGCGCCTCGAGTGCTGCAGCGGCCTCGTCGCGGGCCTCCACGGCCCAGGCGGGGGCCTCAGCCAATGGAGCCCTCCATCTGCAGCTCGATCAGGCGATTGAGCTCCACGGCGTACTCCATCGGGAGCTCCTTGGCGATGGGCTCGATGAACCCGCGCACGATCATCGCCATTGCCTCCTCCTCGCTGAGCCCGCGGCTCATGAGGTAGAAGACCTGGTCGTCGGCCACCTTGCTCACGGTGGCCTCGTGGCCGATGGAGGTGTCCTCCTCCTGGATGTCCATGTAGGGGTAGGTGTCCGAGCGGCTGTCCTCGTCGAGGAGCAGCGCGTCGCACACCACCGATGCCTTCACGCGCCGGGCCCCCGGCTCCACCTTCACCAGGCCGCGGTAGCTGGTGCGCCCACCGCCCTGCGAGATGGACTTGCTCACGATGGTGCTCGAGGTGTCGGGCGCCACGTGCACCATCTTGGCCCCGGCGTCCTGGTGCATGCCCTCGCCGGCCATGGCCACCGAGAGCACCTCGCCGCGGGCGCGCCGCCCGACCATCCACACGGCCGGGTACTTCATGGTGAGCTTGCTGCCGAGGTTGCCGTCGATCCACTCCATCACGGCGTCCTCATGCGCCACGGCGCGCTTGGTGACGAGGTTGTAGACGTTGTTCGACCAGTTCTGGATGGTCGAGTAGCGGCAGCGCGCGCCCTTCTTCACGATGATCTCGACCACCGCCGAGTGCAGCGAGTCGGCCGAGTAGGTGGGGGCGGTGCAGCCCTCGACGTAGTGCACGTACGAGCCGGGCTCGCAGATGATGAGGGTGCGCTCGAACTGCCCCATGCTCTCGGCGTTGATGCGGAAGTACGCCTGCAGCGGGATCTCCACCTGCACGCCCTCGGGCACCCAGATGAAGGACCCGCCCGACCACACGGCCGAGTTGAGCGCGGCGAAGGTGTTATCGCCCGGGGGGATGACGGTGGCCCAATGCTCGCGGAAGAGGTCCTCGTGCTCGCGCAGGGCGGTGTCGGTGTCGCAGAAGATGACGCCCTTCTCCTCGAGGTCCTCGCGGATCGAGTGGTACACGACCTCCGACTCGTACTGGGCCGAGACCCCGGCGAGGAACTTCTGCTCGGCCTCGGGGATGCCCAGGCGGTCGAAGGTCTTGCGGATGTCGTCGGGCACCTCGTCCCACGAGCGGCCCTGCTCCTCGGCCGCCTTGATGTAGTAGTAGATGTCCTGGTAGTCGAGGTCCGACAGGTCGCCGCCCCAGTCGGGGATCTCCCGGCTCTCGAAGATCTCGAGCGAGCGCAGGCGGAACTTGGTCATCCACTCCGGCTCGCCCTTGATCATCGAGATCTCGCGGACAATGTCCGCATTGAGGCCCTTCTTGGGCTCGAACACGTAGTTGGCCGGGTCGTGCCAGCCGAACTTGTACGTGGTGTCGATGTCGATCTTTGGCTTTGCCGTCGACACTTTTGGACGCTCCTTCATGGTGGCTGCTGGACGCTCGCGCGGGGCGCTCTATAGGTTACGTCTATTGCCCCAACAATCAACCATCATCGGCCGAACGGGGCGATGCCCTTCGCACGACTGGCGGGTCGTCGTATCCTTCGTCATGGCAAACGGCCGAAGGCAGCCTCATGAGCACCGATCCGGCAACGCTTCCCGACGACGAGCAGGAAATCCAGCGCCTCGTCGCCGCCCTGGGTGACCCCACCCGGCGGCGGGTGTTCTTCGTCGTGCGCGAGGCCGGCGTGCTGATGGGCAAGGACGAGGTGGCGGAGGCCGTGGGCATCACCCGGCGACTCGCGGGATTCCACCTCGACAAGCTGGTGGAGCAGGGGTTCCTGCAGGCCGAGTTCCAGCGGCGCACGGGGCGCACGGGTCCAGGCGCAGGGCGCCCGGCCAAGCTCTACGCTCTGGCCGAGGCCGAGGAGGACTCCCTCCTCGAGGTGAAGCACTACGACCTGCTCGCGGAATTGCTGCTCAAGGCCATGGGCGACCGGTCGGGCGAGGATCCGCAGGAGGTCCTGGAGCGGGTGGGATATGAGTTCGGGCGCGAGCTGGGCGAGGCCGAGCGCGCTGCGGGCCGCAGCCCCTCGTACTCGACCACCACCGACGCCGTGGCCGGCGTGGTGGGCGTGCTCACGCGCTTCGGGTTCGGGGCCAGCGCCAACGACGACGGCCGCATCACGCTGCGCGCCTGCCCGTTCGAGGAGATGGCCAAGGTCGACCCCGAGCGGGTGTGCGGCCTCGATCGCGCCATCTGGCGCGGCGTGCTGGCAGCGTTCAACCCCGGCGCCACGCTGGCTTCGGCCACCGCCCGCGCCCAGGGCGATGAGGCCTGCGCCGCTCTCGTGGTGGAGGGAGACCAGGGCTAGGGCCCCCTGCGGGGTGCCGCGGCTAGAGGTCCTTGAGGCGGCTGGTGCCGAAGAGGTAGGTTACCCAGCCGAACAGCCCCGTCATCAGCGCGGCGCCGAACACATCGCCCCAGTAGCCGTCCGACGTGGCGGCCATGGCGGCGACGAAGATCTCCACCACCATGGCGATGGTGAGCAGCCCGAACATGATGCCGCCCAGCCACATGACCCATCCATAGGGGAAGAACCGTCGCACGCCCACCGTGTGGGTGAGCGGGGCGTAGTTGGCACGCCGGCCACCGGCGCGCTTGGGCTTCTTGCTACGGGCCATCGGCCGGGACAATAGCGGCATCGGCGGCGCGCGTGCGCGGCTGCCACCTGCCGCGGCGGATGCGCACGATGCTCACTCCCATGCCGACGAAGTACAGCACGCTGAACACCACCTGGGGGATCGACACGAGGATGGTCCCGTAGACGATCCAGGGCACGCAGGCGGCCATCGCGAGCGCGCGCAGGCGCACCTGGCCGAACGACAGCCGCGATGCCGCGATGCCCAGCATGCCGAGGGCGGCGGCGATGTCGGCAGGTCCGCTCCACAAGACGATGATGAGGATCGCCGTCACGGGGATGCTGAGCCAGATGATGGCCCGGCCGCGGGCGCTGCGCGGGTCGGTGCCGGCGAAGTCCATCACCACCACCACGGCGCTGATGGCGATGGCCGCGGTGCCGCCCAGCAGCCCCCAGTGGATTCCCATCACCAGCGAGCCCGCGGCGTCGAAGGCCAGCAGCATTGCTCGGGTGCGCATGAGGGTGGACGCCAGCAGCAGCGCGATGCCCACCACGCCCACGGCCTGCGCCACGATCTGCCCGCTGCTCATGGGCGTATGGTGACGGAGCCCACGGCGGGCATGTGTGATGGCGGTCGCGGGGGTGCGATGGAACTGGGAATCGAGGGGCGGGTGGCGCTGGTGACCGGCGGCAGCCGGGGCATCGGACGCGCTGCGGCCGATGCGCTGGCCCGCGAGGGCGCGCAGGTGGTGGTGGCCGCGCGTGGTGCCGACGGTGTGGACGCCGCCGTGGCGGCCCTGCGGGCATCCGGCGCGCGGGCCGAGGGAATCCTCACCGACATGGCCGACCCGCTCGGGCCGGCCGATGCCGTGGCGCGCGCCGAGGCCATCATCGGGCCCGTCGATATCCTGGTGGCCAACGCGGGCGGACCGCCGCCGGGTCGCTTCGTGGACGCCGATGACGACGGCTGGGACATCGCCGTGCAACAGAACCTGCTGGGAACCGTGCGGCTCATCCGCGCGGCGCTGCCAGGCATGCGGGCGCGGGGGTGGGGCCGCATCGTCACCATCACCAGCACCTCCGTGCGCGAGGTGATCGACGGCCTGGCGCTCAGCAACGCCACGCGTGCCGGCGTGGCGGGTGCCGTGCGCACGCTGGCCCGCGAGGTGGCGGGCGACGGCGTGACGGTGAACAACGTGCTGCCCGGGCCCATCCTCACCGACCGCATGCGCGAGCTGCTGTCGGCCGCGCCCGACCTGGATGCCGCCATCGCCGAGCGCGGGGGGCGCAACCCCACGGGGCGCGTGGGCGATCCCGCCGAGGTGGGCGACCTGGTGGCCTTCCTGGCATCTGACCGCGCGGCCTTCATCAACGGGGCGTCGGTGATGATCGATGGAGGGGAGAGCCGGGTTGTCGGCTAGCGACCACGACCACCCGCCATTCGCATTCAGCACGCGCTTTCGCGTGGACTTAGCCGACACCGACGCCGGTGGGGTGGTGTACTTCGGGCGTTATGGGCGTTATCTCGAGCGCGCGGTCTTCGAGTATCGGCGCGCGGCCGGCGTGCCGGTGCTGGGCGAGCCCGGGCACCAGTTCATGGTGCGCTCCATGACCGTGGAGTACCACGCCCCCTTGCGGTTCGAGGACGAAATTGAGGCCTTCGTGCGTGTGAGCGCCGTCGGCACGACCAGCCACGCCATGGACGTGCGGTTCGAGCGCATCGATGCGCACGGCGCCGTGCACGTGGCCGACGCCCGCGCCGTGGTGGTGGGCGTGGAGTCGTGGGATGGCGGCGGCGCTACGCCCATGCCAGCGGCCTGGCGCGAGGCCATCGAGGCGTTCGAGGCCCGCACCCATTGAGCGGGCGCCTGCTGGGACAGCACGTCGCGCTGCTGCGGTCGGCGGGGGCCGATGTGGACGCCCTCGCGCGCATCGAGGAGTGGGCGCGCCGGTCGTTGGTGGTGCCGGCCGGCACCAAGGTGGTGGACGCCCATGTGCACCTGGGGGTTGACCGCGACGGCCACGCGCTCTTTGCGGGCGACCTCATCGCCGACATGGACGCCAACGGCATCCACCGCGCCGTGGTCTTCCCGGCCGACGAGCCGGGCCCGGACGGTGACTTCCGCGAGTCCAACGGGCGGGTGATCGAGGCGGCCGCCGTCCACCCCGAGCGGCTCATCCCCTTCTGCCGCGTCGATCCCGCGGTCGGGGCGGCCGCGGCCCTGGGTGAGGCCCGGTCGGGGGGCGCGCGCGGGCTCAAGCTGCATCCCGTGGCGCAGCGCTTCGCGCCCGAGGGCGAGAACTGCGTGGCCGTGGTGCGGCAGGCGACCGACCTCGGATGGCCGGTGCTCTTCCATGCCGGCTTCGGCGCGCGGGCGCTCGGGCCGGCGTTCGCCGGGCTGCTCGCGCAGGTCCCGGATGCCCGGCTCATCCTCGCCCACGGGGGCCGCGGCGACCACCGGGCGCTCGCGGCCGTGGCGGCGGCGTATCCGGAGGTGGTGTTCGACACCTCCATCGCGGCGCTGCCCGACCTGGCCACCCTGGCTCCCGAGCGCATCCTGTTCGGCACGGACCGCCCCTACGGCGACTACGCCCAGGCCCTGCACCTGGTGGGGGCGGCCGCGCGCGTGGCAGGGTGGGACGCCACGGCGATGCATGGCGTGATGGGCGCCAACCTGCTGCGACTGCTCGGGGAGGGGGCGCTGTGAGCGCCGCCGACGCCCTGCGGGTGGTCACCCTCGCCGCCCAGGCCGAGATGGCCCTGGTGCGGCGTGACGCCGTGGCGGGGCCGCTGCTGTCGCAGGCTGAGCGCGCGGCCGAAGGAATGCCCGCCGGCCCCCTGCTGGCCGAGGCCGCGGCGATGGTGCGCGGTGAGCCCGATAGCGAGGCCATGCGGCAGGCGGCGCTCTCGCTGTGCCGCATGGCGCTGCAAGATGCGCAGGCCGACCTGCTGTGAGCATGGAGAACCGTGCGCGGCTGGCCGAGGTGATGCGATCGGATGAGCCCGACCTGGCCGAGGCCAACCTGCTCATCGCCGCCGAGGGGCGCCCGGGCGTGGATCCCTCGCGGTGGCTCGCCGAGGTGGATCGCCTCGCCGACCTGGCAGGCCCCGACGACGCCTCGGCGGTATTCGAGCTGCTCAGGCAGGAGGGCTATGCGGGCGATGAGCGCACCTATGACGACCCGCGCAACTCGTTCCTCGACCAGGTGATGCGCCGCAGGCGTGGACTTCCCATCGCGCTGTCCGCGCTTGCCATCGCCATCGGCCGCCGCACCGGCGCCCAGATCGTGGGCATCGCCGCGCCCGGGCACTACATCGTGGCCGAGCTCGCGGGCGGCCGCGTGCGCTACGTCGATCCCTTCCACGGCTGGGTGACGCGCTCGGTGGAGGAGATGTCCGGCATCGTCCACGACGCTGCGGGCGTGGACCTCGAGCCCGGCCACCTGGCCCCGGTGCCCGCGCAGGTGACCGTCACCCGCATGCTGCTCAACCTGGAGGGCAGCTACCGCCGCCGCGCCCGCCCCGACGACATGCTGTGGTGCTGTGAGCTGCTGGCGCTGGTCAACCCCGAGGACCCGGCCCCGCGCGTGCGCATGGCCGAGGTGCTGGTGGAGCTCGGGCGCCCCGACGAGGCCGAGGCCCTGCTCGGCTCGCTGCTCACCACCACCCCGCCATCACTCGCCCTGCGCGTGGCCGAGTCGGTGCTGGACGACATCCGCGCCGCGCGGCTGAACTGACCCCGGTGTCAGGCACTTAACCAAGCAGCGCGCCGTCGCTCGGGTCCGCCGCCTCGACGAGCTGCCGGATCCGCGCTCGGGCCTCCCGGGCATCGCGACCGATCAGGCTCAGCGTCCTGCTGAGGGCCAACGCCGCATCCGGAGTTCGCACTCCGATGAGTGCGGCGTAGCTGCTCCAGGGCCACTGCTCGGGGGTGCTGCACAAGTTGGCCTCCACGGGATTGCGGGCGATGTACCGCACGACGGCCGCGATCTGTTGATCGGTAGTAACCGGGACGGCGTGAAAGCGCCCGCCGAACAGGTGACCCGAGGTGCCATGCCGTCGGTTGAAGCGCCTGACGTAGGCGCCCGAGAGATCCCGCATGCCTGCAGAGAGATCCTCGACCGGGGCATCAATGAGCAGGTGTACGTGGTTGGGCATGAGGCAGTACGAGAGCAGTGCCCAACCACGATGCCGTCCCGTGAGATTCGCCTGCGTGAGGAAGCCCTGAAAGTCGGCCTCATCGGCAAAGATGTCCCGTCGGTCATTCCCGCGGTTCGTCACGTGATGCAGGTGCGCCGTGCTTTGCAGTCGTTGCGCTCGTCCCATGCACCGGACCCAATCGCGGGCGGGCCGCGCCGGGAAGGGCCCGCGCGCGAATCGTTTCCGGTAGGACGAGAGACGGCACGCACTGTCGTCGTGCTCGGTTAAGTGCCTGACACCGGGGTTCGCCCAAAACGACGAAGGGCGCCCTCAGGCGCCCTTCGCGACTCCTATCGCGATGTGGTCTAGCCGCGCGAGGCGAGGAACTCCTTGACCATCGACTCGCCGGCGTCGGCGCCCTGCTCGTAGTAGACGCGGTTGATCTCCTTGAAGACCTCCCACTGGGCGGGCACGTCATCCTCGGCCATCGTGGCGTCCACCGGGCAGGCCTCGACGCAGGCGTCGCAGTCGATGCACTCTGACGGGTCGATGTAGAGCATCGTGGCGGTGTCGGAACCCTCCTCGCCCGGGGCGGGGTGGATGCAGTCGACCGGGCACACGTCCGCGCACGAGGTGTCCTTGGTGCCGATGCAGGGCTCGGTGATGATGTAGGTCAACGGAGTCTCCTCAGGCGATCGCCTCACGGGCACGCGCGCACCCGCACTACGCGGCGGAGTCTACCGGGTGGCGAGGGGGATGCCCGGTGTCCGGGGCACCCCCACGGCCTCGGCCACGGCGCGGGCGATCTGCGCCAGCGCCTGCCCGGCGGGGCTGTCGCGGCGGGCGGCCACCACGGGCAGGCCGTCGTCCCCGGCGCGGGCCACATCCGACTCCAGCGGCACCTGGCCGATGAGCGGCACGCCCAGGTCGGCGGCCAGCGCCGCGCCCCCGCCGCCCGAGAACACCTCGTAGCGCTCGCCGGTATCGGGAGCCACGAACCACGACATGTTCTCCACCACGCCGATCACCGGAAGCTCCACGCGGTCGGCCATGGCGGCCGCTCGGCGGGCCACGCGTTGCGCCGTGAGCTGCGGGGTGGTGACCACCAGCACCTGCGCGGCCGGCAACAACTGGGCCAGCGACAGCGACACGTCGCCGGTACCCGGGGGGAGGTCCACCAGCAGCACGTCGGGCTCGTCCCAGAACACCTCGGTCACGAACGACGTGAGTGCCTTGTGCAGCATGGGCCCGCGCCAGATCACCGGGTTGTCATCGGCGGTCATGAATCCGATGCTCATCAGCCGCACGCCGTGGCTCTCGACCGGGATGATCAGGTCGTCGAGCATCACCGGCTGCTGGGTGGCGCCCATCATGCGGGGGATCGAGTAGCCGTACACGTCGGCGTCGAGCAGCCCCACCGTGTGCCCTGCGGCGGCCATCGCCACCGCGAGGTTGCACGTGATGCTCGACTTGCCCACGCCGCCCTTGCCGGATGCCACGAGGATCACCTTGGTGCGCGAGTCGGCCGTGAACGGGCTGTCCTTGCGCGGACCCCCGATGATCGACTCGCGCACGCCGGCGCGCTCCTCGTCGGTCATGGTGTCGAGCCCCACCTGCACGCCCTCCACGCCCGGCAGCACGGCCACGGCCTCGCTCACCCGGCGCTGGATCTCGGCCTTCAGCGGGCAGCCCGCCACCGTGAGCTTGATGGTGATGGCCACGCGCGCGCGGTCCACATTCACCGACCCCACCATGCCGAGCGCCACGATGCTGCGGTGCAGCTCGGGGTCGAGCACCTGGTCAAGCGCGGCGATCACCTCATCGCGTGTCGGCCCGCTCACATGAACACCCGCGCGTAGGGCTCGGCCTGGGCCAGCGTGACGCCCCAGCGGTCGTGGCCCGGGTAGATGACGGTGTCGCCGGGGAGCTCGTCGAGTACCCGCATGAGCGATCGCACCATGTCGTCGTGGTTGCTTCCCGGGAAGTCCGTGCGGCCGATTCCCATCGCGAAGATGAGATCGCCCACCATGGCCTGGCCCGTGCTGGCGTCGTACGCCACCTGGCACCCGGGCGAGTGCCCCGGGGTGGCCACGATCTGCAGCGTCAGGTCGCCGCAGGTGATGGTGTCGCCGTCCTCGAGGATCGCCGCGGGCGTGACCCCCGGCGTGGGCGGCGGGTTGCCGAACAGCGCGGGGTTGAACGGCGCGGGGGCGGCCAGCCAGCCTTCGTCGCCGCGGCCGATCCACACGGGGATCCCCTGCGCGTCCCATACGTGGTTCTCCACCACGTGGTCCCAGTGGCCGTGGGTGTCGAGCACGGCAACGGGATCTACCGCCATCGCAGCCAGGGTCTCGGCCACCCAGCGGCTGCTTCCCGCCGCCGGGTCGACGATGAGGGCGCTGCCGCCCTCGCGGTCGGCCACCACGTAGGTGTTGGTGGCCACGGGTCCGAAGGTGCCTCCGCGAACGATCATGCGCGGCAAGGTAGCGCCCCCGCGCAGGTATCATGGAGCCATGCGGATCGCCGTGGGGTCGGACATGCGTGAGCCCGTCACCGATGCGGTGATCGCGTGGCTGCGCGAGCAGGGTCACGAGCTCGTGCTGATCGGCCCGCTCGTGGATGGCGACGAGACCGAGTGGGCCGAGGCCAGCGCGGCCACGGCCCGCGCGGTGACTGATGGCGGGGCGGACGCCGCGGTGCTGTTCTGCTGGAGCGGTACCGGCGCGTGCATCGCCGCCAACAAGGTGGCCGGTGCGCGCGCCGCGCTGTGCGGTGACGCCGAGACCGCCCGGCTGGCCCGCAAGTACAACCACGCCAACGTGCTCGTGATGAGCATGCGCGCCACCTCGCCGGCCATCGCCATCGAGACCACCGAGGCCTTCCTTTATGCCCCGTGGGGCGAGGACGACTTCGACATCCGCAACGTGCGCACCGTGGATGCGATCGGGGGCTGACATGAGGGCCGGCCGCCTCATCGGCCGGGCCATCCTGGCGCTGGTGGTGCTGCTCGCCGCCGGCGCCACCGCCCACGCGGGAAGCCTGTGGTGGACCAACATCGTCGCGGCCACGCACTCCATCGGCAAGTCGGGCCTCGACGGCAGCTCGCCGGTGTCGCCCTTCATCCTCACATCCGGTGACCCGTATGGGCTCTACGTGGCGTCCGACTATGTCTACTGGACCAACTACAACGCCGGCACCATCGCGCGCTCGGCCCTCGACGGATCGAAGCGCACCGATGCGTTCATCTCGGGCGCCTCGGGCCCCGCCGACGTGTTCGTGGACGACGGCTTCATCTACTGGGCCAACAGCGGGTCGAACTCCATCGGGCGCGCGCGCCGCGACGGCACCGGCGTGGACCAGTCGTTCGTCACCGGCACCCGGTCGTCGGCCACCGTGTGGGCCGACGCAGACTACGTGTACTGGGGCAACGGCAGCTTCTCGGGCGCGTCGAGCATCGGCCGCGCGAACATCGACGGCACCGGCGTAAGCCAGAACTGGCTGGTACACCCCGGGGTGAGGTCGCCCGCCACCGTGGTGACGGACGAGCGATTCCTCTACTGGACCAACTCGGGTGGGGCAGCGACCATCGGGCGGGCGCGCCTCGACGGCACCGGGGTGAACGGCGCCTTCATCCAGGCCGGGCCGGCAGGTTCGCTGCCCAACGGGCTCGACCTCAGCGGCCAGTTCATCTACTGGTCGCTCTTCAGCACCAACGAGATCGGGCGGGCCCAGCTCGATGGCTCGCCGGTGGTGCTGCCCCTCGTGGCAGCGCCGAGCTCGCGCACGCAGGGCCCGGGCAGCATGTCGGTCTCGCAGTACCTGCTGCAGGTCATCCGCACGGGCCAGGGCACCGTGACCTCGCTGCCCCCGGGTATCGCCTGCGGCACCGACTGCGAGGACGAGTACGCGGACGCCACCACGGTCACGCTCGACGCCACCCCCGCCGACCAGTCGCAGTTCGCGGGCTGGAGCGGACCGTGCAGCGGGCTCGGCAAATGCGTGGTGATCGTGAATGCGCCCATCACGGCGCGGGCGGCCTTCTCGCCCCTGCCGCCGAGCAGCCCGGTGCTGACGGTGTCGACTACCGGCCCCGGCGTGGTCACCTCGCAGCCGGGGGGCATCGCATGCGGTGCCGACTGCCGGCAGTCGTTCGCCCCCGGCACCACCGTGACGCTGACGGCCACGCCGTCGGAAGGCGCGGCATTCACCGGCTGGCAGGGCGCGTGCGCGGGCACCGGCGGCCCGTGCACGGTGCCGATGAGCCAGTCGCGCGCGGTGTCGGCCACCTTCGCCGCCATCACGGGGAGTCCCGTGCTGTCGGTGAGCCTGCAGGGCACCGGCCACGGGGTGGTCACCTCGCAGCCCGCGGGCATCGCCTGCGGGGCCAACTGCCAACAAACCTACCCGACCGGCACGGCGCTCATGCTCACCGCCGACCCGAGCCCGGGGTCGGTGTTCTCGAGGTGGGGAGGCACGTGCGCGGGAGGCGCCACCACCTGCGCGGTGCCGATGAGCGCCGCACGGTCGGTGACCGCCACATTCGTGCCCGACAACCGCTTCACCATCCGCACGCCGCGCAGCACGCCCCGTGCCTTCCAGGAGTCCGTGCGGGTACCGGGTCCCGGGCGCATCACCGTGGTGGCGCGTCGCACGGCCAGGGGCATGAAGGGCACCGCCTGCTCGGTGCGACGCAGCGCGCGCCGCGCCACCACCCTCAGGGTGTCGTGCACGCTCACCGCCCGCACGCGCGCGCTGCGCACGCAGGCCCGGGTGCGCGTGTCGGTGAAGACCACCTACACGCCCACCGGGGGATCCGCGCGCGCCATCACCCAGAAGCGTGTGCTGTCGCGCACGAGGTGACGCCCCCGCCGCGCATCAGGTGACGCCCCGCTAGTCGGAGGGCAGCATCACCCAGAGCTCCGGGCGCCCTGCGTTGCAGTGCACCGCCCGCCCCAGCAGGCCGAGCATGCACCACGACATCGGCAGCGCCATGCGTGCCACGTGCCAGGGGCGCACCCGGGGCCGGGGTGAACCCAGGCGCGCGATGCGACGGTCGGCCGAGGGGATGGGGTGGAAGATCACCTCCACCGCGTTGGGGCGGTCGGGCTCGTCGTCCTGCAGGCCGTCGAGGATGCGGATCACCCGCGCCACGCGGTCGGCGGGGTATTGCGCGGCGGCCGCGGCGTCGGCGGCCATCACCCCCGGTCGGCTCACCGACGGCAGCACCAGCAGGCCGATGAACGACCACAGCGTGAACCACGCGCCCACGGCCACCACCTGGCCCACCGACTCCACCCCGCCGCCCGGCAGCGCGACGGCGATGGCCACCCCGCCCACCGTCCATGTGGCGGCCAGCAGAAGGCCGTACCAGCAGGGGCCGTACGCCACCGATCGACGCCGGGTGATCTCCACGTCGAGGTCGCTCCCCAGTTCGTGGGTCCAGACCTCGGGGATGATGACCCGCCCGCCGAAGCCCGCGATGCCGCCGGTGAAGCCGGGGTCATCAGCTGCCATCAGCACCACGTCGTAACCTGCCGCACCGCCGGCGCCCGAGGCCATGCGCCGCTCCGGGCCGAGGTCGGCCACCATGCGCGCCAGCGGCACGCGTGCCACCCCGATGAGCTGAGCGAGCACGGCCACCACGACGATCGCCGCGCCGAATCCGCCCGCACGGCCCGCAGCGATGACCGCCAGCACGGCCAGCACCATCACCACGGCCTGCACCAGCACGCCCCGCGCCCATGCGAGCACCCAGGCATCGCGGTCGGGGCAGCGCCTGCCGAACCTTCGCGGAAGGATGTACCCGCCGAGGGCGTCGAAGGGCAGGCTCACCACCACGTATACGCCGAGCACGGCAGCGAGAGACGCCGCCTGATCGCTGAAGTCCGCGTCAGGCCCCGGGAGCGCCGATGGCCCGCCCGCGGAGAGGAACGCCATGGCCGCGATCACCCAGATTCCCACTGCGGTGATCCCGACCAGCAGGCGGGCGCGCGCGTACGTCACGCCCCGAAGTTACCAGCGCATTGGAGGCGCCCTCGGGGGATCCGCGCTAGCGCGTGAGCGCGGCGAAGGCCGCGAAGCCTCGCGCGCTGCGGTCGACCAGTGCATCGGAGTGCCGGGCCGCCCCGTGCCGCAGCGCCGCCGTCGCGTCGGGGCCGATCACGGCCTCGGCCTCGGCGCGCATCACCGGCTCGGCCAACCAGGAATCCACCAGGGCGGCATCGGCCTCGGGGTGGAACAGCACGCCCCACGCATTGCCCGTGCGGAAGGCCTGCACGGGGGTGATGGCCGATCGTGCGAGGGCGGTGGCCCCGCGCGGCAGCCCGAAGACCTCGCCATGCCAGTGCAAGGCCACGGTCATGGGCGCCAGAGGGCCCAGCACGGGGTCGCGCGGGTCGGCCACCTCCACCGGCAGCCAGCCGATCTCCGGGCGCGGCCCCGGCGCCACCTGCGATCCGGCAGCGCGGGCGATCACCTGCGAGCCCAGGCAGATGCCGAGCATCGGCGTGCCGAGGGCCAGGGCGTCGCGCACCCAGGCGATCTCCGCGGCGACGCCGGGGTGCCGGTCGGTGTCGTTCACGCTCATGGGGCCGCCCATCAGCACGGCTCCCCGCACGGCATCGAGGGGCGGCAGCACCGAACCAGGCTCGAGCACGTCCACCACCTGCAAGGGAATGCCATCGAAGGCGTCGATGACGCGGTGCGGCCCCTCCCACGGTGCGTGCCGCACCACCAGGAGCGGGCGATCCGGCATGGCTTCGCTAGCCCCCGTCCCGCTCGCGGGCGTTCTTCTCGCGCGCAGCCTCGACCCCCGCCACCCGCTGCTCGTGCAGGTGCGCGGCCCTTGCGCGGGCGATGTCACCCGACGCCCTCAGGCCGTTGAGTGACCCCTGCATCTCTGGCATCACGAAGCGGGCAAGCAACTCGTACGAGCGCCGCGTGGCCTCGGGCCCCGCCCACTCGTGCCCCCAGCACAGGAAGGTGCCGAAGCCCCCGGTGCGCTCCTCGAGCTCCCGGATGAACTCCACGAGGTCGTCGGGCGTGCCGATCACCCACGATCCGGCCTCGATCATCTGGTCGACGGCCATGTGCTTCGGCCCCGGCACCGGAGCCGGGCGCCCCGTGAGCGCCTGCACGTACTCGAACATCCACTCCCCGCCCGCGACGCGGACGTCCTCAAGGGCCTGCTCGCGCGTCTCGGCCAGGTGCACCGGCACCACGATGCGCCACTCATCGCGCGAGGCCGCGCGGCCGGCCCTGTCTGCGGCCTGCTCGGTGATGGCCCACTGGGCGGCCAGGTCGGACGCCCCGAAGAACAGCGACAGCGGCGCCGCGCCCACCCGCCCGGCCAGCGCCATGCCGAAGGGCGATTCGAGGCTGGGGATGCCCAGCGGCGGGTGGGGCCGCTGGTAGGGGCGCAGTTGCAGCACGGCGTCGTGCAGTTCCCAGCCCGGGCCCGACGCCGTGATGGGCTCGGTGCTGGTGAGGAGGTGCAGGATCACCTCAAGGGCCTGCTCCATGCGGTCGCGTATCTCGGCTGCCGGGATGCCCAGCATCGCGGCGTCCGACAGGTGCCCGCCGGGGCCTACGCCCAGGCTCACGCGCCCGCGGGTGAGGTGATCGAGCAGCACGATGCGGTCGGCCACCATGAGGGGGTGGTGGTAGGTGAGGCTCACCGCGCCGGTGCCGAGGCGGATGTGCTCCGTGCGCTCGGCGGCCACCGCCAAGAAGATCTCCGGCGCCGCGATGTACTCCCACCCGGTGGTGTGGTGCTCGCCCACCCAGACCTCGTCGAAGCCCAGGCGGTCCATGTGCACGATCAGGTCGAGGTCGCGCTCCAGCGCAAGCGTGGGGTTCTCGCGCGGGTCATGGAACGGAGCGAGGAAGGCACCGAAGCGCATCGGTCAGCCGCCGAGCAGCCCTGCGATGGAGTCGAGGCTCACCTCGCGCGCGCCGCTGGGCGCCGTGATCTCCACGGCCTGGTTGAAGTCGGAGATGCTCGCGCTGATCTGCAGGTCGATGGCCTTGACGGCCTCGGCGGCCGCGAGGGGATCCTTCGAGACCACGTCGGCCGCGGCCTTGTGGATGAGCAGGTCCTCCTGGCCCACCCACACGTCCACCACGCCGGTCTCCAGATCGCCGTCCGGTCCGCCCGCGCCGGGCGTCACCGTGCCCTCGGCCCCAAGGCCGCCCGCGAGCCCGCCGATGTCCTCGGCCAGCGCCGTCTCGTCCACGTCGCCCCGGATGTGCACCACCTGCACGCCGCCCAGGTCCTCCGTGCCTACGATCTGCGGGTTGGTGATCCACCCCGCGATCGCCGGCGCGAGCTGGGTGGCGTCGAGCGACTCGACCGTCTGGGCATCGACGTCGAGCTTGATCGCCTGCCCGAGCACGGTGAGGTAGAGCGAGTCGCCCACCTTGGTGGCGTTGGCCTGGATGGGGCCGGGGCCCAGCTTGGCCGTGAGGTCGAGGGTGAAGTCGCCCGGATCCTCCGCGCCGCCCTCGCCGTTGATGTCGAGGGGGTTGGCGAGCAGGGTGCCCACTGCGCCGTCGGCATCGATGTCCACGTCGGCCTTCACGTCCACCCCGAAGCGGTACGACGTGAGGGCCTCGGTGCGCTTCGCGCTCTCGGCAAGCACCTGCTCGGCGCTCATTCCCTGGGTCATGTCGGTGCCGCCGCCCCCGCAGCCCGCGAGCAGCGCGGCACCGGTGATGAGCGCGGTCAGGGCGGTGAGGGGTCTGGCCATGAGGTCGGTATACCATGCCGCGCGTGCCAGCGACACTCGAGCTCATCCCCCTTGGCACCGGTGCGGCCTTCGGCCTGCCGGACCAGGCGCAGGCGGGATACTTGGTGCGCGCAGGCGACACATCGGTGATGCTCGACATGGGATCGGGCACGTTCAACCGCCTGCTCGCCCTGGTGGACCCCGTGGAGCTCGATGCCGTGGTGATCACGCACCTGCACCCGGATCACCTGTCCGACCTGCTCGCGGCGCGCGTGTACATGGCCCACGGGCCGGGCATCGGGCACCCCCTGCACGTGCACGCCCCTCCCGGCCTGATGGACCGGCTCGAGGGCATCGCCGGCGGCGAGACCTGGGCCGGCATCGAGGCCTTCGAGCTCCCCGCGGGGTCCGGCACGCTCGAGATCGGCGAGCTGGTGATCACCCACTCCGAGGTGCCGCACCTGCCGCCCACCCATGCCCTGCGCGTGGAGCACGGGGGCAAGTCGATCACCTACGGCGCCGACTGCCGGGTGAACGACGCCCTGCCGGTGCTGGCCGAGGGCACGGATATCCTCGTGATCGAGTCGACCTTCGGCACGCAGGACGTGCCCGCCGACGCCATGCACCTGAATGCCCGCGAGGCAGGTGAGATCGCCCGCGCCGCCGGGGCCAAGCGGCTGCTTCTGGTGCACGGGGAGTCGGGCACCGACCGCGGGGGGTCGGTGCAGATCGCCCGCGAGGCCTTCGGGGGGCCCGTGGAGTGGGCCCGCGAGCGCCACGTGTACGCCGCGTGAGCCCCGACCCCGCACGACGCCCGCCCCGTCGCTTCGGCGGCAACTCCGTGGCCGTCGCCATCATCCTCAGCCTCATCATCCCCGGGCTCGGGCACCTCTACATCGGCCGGTTCGGGCGGGCCCTCATCTGGTTCATCGGTGGCCTGCTCATCGGCATCATCCTCGACCAGCAGGGCAGCCTCACCCCCGGCAGCCTCATCGTGCTCGGGGTGCTGGGCGTCCTGGCCGCGATCGACTGCCTGGTGATGCTGCGCTTCTTCAAGCTGGACAAGCCCCGGTGAACACCGGGGAGCTCCTCGCGGCGCTCGACGCCCTGGCCCCGGCTCGCCTGGCGCAGGAGTGGGACAACGTGGGGCTCATGGTGGGCCGACGCGACCGCCCGGTGACCCGGGTGATCGTGGCGCTCGACCTGCGCGCGGCCGTGCTCGACGAGGCGGCCGCCGAGGGTGCCGACCTGGTGCTGGTGCACCACCCGCCGATCTTCCCGGCGATGTCGGCGGTCACCGACGCCCGCACCGCCGGCGCCCTGGTGCTGCGGGCCGCCGAGGAGAAGGTGACCGTGGTGGCCGCCCACACCAACCTCGACTCCGCCGCGGGCGGGCTCAACGACCACATGGCCGCGGCGCTGGGCATCACCGGCACTGCGCCGCTCGTGCCCGACCCGGCCGACCCCGCGGTGGGCCTCGGCCGGGTGGGCGAGGTGGCCCCCACCACGCTCGGCGCGCTCGCCGCCGCCGCGGTGGCCGCCTACCGGCCCGGCGGCGTGAACACCGGCGTGGCCGGAGACCCCGACCGTCCGGTGACCCGCGTGGCGGTGTGCACCGGATCGGGTGGATCGTTGGTGGACGCCGCCCGCGAGGCGGGCGCCCACGCCTACGTGACCGGCGACCTCAAGTACCACGACGCCGACGCGGCCGAGGGCATGGGGCTGGTCAACGTGCCCCACGGGGTGGTGGAGCAGCACGCCGTGGCGGCGTGGACCCCGCGCCTGGCCGAGGCCCTCGCACCCTCCGGCGTGCAGGTGCGGTTCACCTCAGTGGACACCGACCCGTGGCGGGATGCCTGCTAGTCTCCGCGCCGCTTCGCGGATGTAGCTCAGTTGGCTAGAGCGTCTGCTTGCCATGCAGAAGGTCGAGGGTTCGAGTCCCTTCATCCGCTCCTCGCCGGGGCCCCGTTCGCACGGGGCCTCGCTGTTTGCGGGGCCTGGCGCGCAGAGGTGGACAGCCAGATGCCCAGCGCACCCGCCAGCGCGAACGCCACGGTGCCCGCGCTGAGGCCGCCGATCACGTCGGTGAGCCAGTGGGGCCGCAAATACACCCGCGTGATCGGGATCAGCAGCGTGATCACCGCCCCCAGCACCACCGGCCAACGCGTGGCGCGCAGTGCCGGGATCACCAGCGTGGCCACGATGCCGAGCACCAGCCACAGCGCCCCGTAGGTGGAATGGCCTGAGGGGAATGACGTTCCGCTGCCGGATGCCACGGCATCCAGCGGCCGTGCGCGTTCCACCACCATCTTGCCCACCCGCACGAGGGCGATCGCCAGCAGCATGCCCCCGCCCACCGCGATGGCGTGAGGCCACCTGCGGAACGCCAGCAGCGCGACGGTGACGACGCCGGCGGTGATCCACGCCACCAGCGAGTCGCCCAGGTGGGTGATGCCCCGAGCCACGGTGATCACGCCGCTGTTGGCCAGGTCGGCCATGCGGTCGTGCACCCACACGTCCACCCCGAGCGGCTGCGAGCCGCCGGCGAGGATGATGGCCGCGAGGCCCAGCAGCACCGCCCCGGCGACCGCGGCCGCGACGAGGAGCATGCGAAACGCGCGCGGGGGAGAGGGGTACTTCATGGCGCGGGCGTACCTCCGCGCCCTCGCGATCGCGCTCCCGGTGCCCTAGCCCGAGTGCCGGCCCGGCGTGCGGGCGGCTACCAGCACCTGCCGTTGACCGCCCACTTCGCCAGGAACCACGTGCACCTGGAGGTTGCGTAGAAGGTCACGGCTCCCGGGCCGACTCCGTACCACCCCTCGGAGTAGTAGTAGAAGGACCTTCCCAGATCGAATCGCCTAATGGTGCTGTTGACGCCCGGCCCGATGACGGTGTTCCCCGCTCTGAAGAAGTGGTCCCCGAGATCCACCTCTCCGACGCTGTCGTAGGCAAAACCCCTGCCGTCGACGAAATTCCAGAATTCAGTCCCTTGCCGACCAAAGTTCGGGATGTTCTCCCAGCAGTTGCGAAGTCGGCTGGAGTAGACCCCATTGCAGGTGCCGCCGTTCGGCATCCACCTCTGGGTCTGGTTCTCGGCCCTGCGCGCCGAGGGCGTGGTGGTGGTCCCGGGCGCAGCCGCAGCGGGCGTGGCCTTGGGCTGGGTGATGGTCCGTGGCATGTCCACGAACATCTCCACGTTCGCCAATGCCGTCGGCTCGGTCTCATGGTCATGCTCACCGGGCGGGGTGGTCTCATCCACCCGGTCGACCTTCGCCTCGAGCTGGTCCCACACCACGGGGTTGGTGATGACCTGCGCATCGAACCTCAAGGTCGTGCCCTGCTGCGATCCGTCGCGCAGGCGCACCACCACCTCCTCGCCGCCGCCACTGCCGTCGGCGGCGCGCAGCACCGCGCGCGGAGGGTTGGCCGTGAACTGGCCGGTCTCATCGCCGTAGCCGGTCCAGTAGGCCATGAAGAACTTGGTCGGCAACGACGCGGTGGTCTCGGCCCTGCTGAGCTCGAAGACCCCCACCGTGGAGGGCACCCCGCGCAGCACAAGCGTGTACTCGCCCGGCGCGCCGGCGACCGGCGTGAAGGTGGCCGAGGTGGCGCTCGCCTCCATCAGGAAGTCCGGCAGGCGATCGCCGGGCTTGGCGTGCGCGCCCGTTGCCCCGATGAGCAGCCCTGCGGCCACGGTGAGCGAGGCGAGGAGCCCCGCGATGCG